>CAJFUS010000204.1 GCA_904420235.1 Candidatus Neoanaerotignum tabaqchaliae | reverse complement strand
TCCCCTGGTTTTGTTTCAGGCTTTGTGCTGTCGTCATCAGGAGTTGAGGTGTCACAGTTTCCCGAATCAGGTTTTTGTGTTCCGGATGAATTTGTGTTATATGTAAAAGTGTAATACTTTCCGTCTATATACATTTCTGACGGAAGCTTGTCGAAATCTCCGCTTGAGGTGTTTATTGTAAATCTGTTATTTCCGTTTTTATTTATGCTGTAAGAAAAACTTTTTGTTTGAGCGAAAGCTCCTGTTGCCATTGATACCGTCATTGCCGCTGTTAAAATTCCCAATACTGTTTTTTTCATTTTTTAATCCTCCAATAATGTTTTTTATGTTTTCAATATTATATTTATGTTATACAAGTATTACATTTTTGTTACAAATACATAATAACATTATTACAGAAATATTTCTACAAGTAAATTATGGCATATAAACCCCCTTAAAAACGACATTTTCGATATTTTACATAAAAGTTGTTTTAATAACTTTTGTGTAAAACCATTAAAGCCAAAGCTCAACACATGATAATAAAAATTCAAACTATAAAAATAGATAAAAATTCAGTTTCTACAAAAACACATATTTTATTGAAGCTTAAAAAATACGAGCACTGCTGTTTAATCAAACTATGGCAATATCTCCATAACACAGCACATAAAACAGCGGTTTATAAATTAAACAAGCTTTTATTGTTGTTTTCTTATTAAATTATTCCCAAACCATTTGTTAAACAGAATATATCAATAAAATATCTTTTTTCGCTTACGTTTCTCTATGAAAAAAAGGCCCCATAGGGGCCTTATATAGAAAATATTTCTTATTGCTCTCTTAATATAGCGCCAAATTCATCTTTTAAGTCTGACAATATTTTGTCCATAACAGAGTTTACCTCATCGTCAACAAGTGTTCTGTCGGGAGCCCTGAATGTGATAGAATATGAAACGGACTTAAAGCCTTTTTCTATCTGCTCTCCCTGATAAACGTCAAACAGCTTAACGCTTTCCAAAAGCTTTCCGCCATTTTTGGCTATGGCCTTTTCAATATCGCCCACAAACACTTCTCCCTTTATAACCATTGATATATCCCTTGTTATGGCAGGATATTTAGGAAGAGGCTTATATTGACTTATAAGGCTTGATGAATTAACAAGAGTTCCAAAGTCAATTACGGCAATATAAACCCTTGTTCCTATTGAATAGTTATCGGCCACAGTTGGGTGAAGCTCTCCAATATATCCGGCGTTTTCTCCGTCTATAATTACGGAAGCCGTTCTTCCCGGGTGCATCCATTCAATAGAAGTTTCAGGCGCAAACTCAACTTTGCCGCTTATGCCAAGAACATCAAAAAGATGCTCGATAATTCCTTTTACGGCAAAGAAATCCGTATTTTTGCCGTACATTCCAACAGTAAGTTTTTTAGGCTCGTCAGGAAGCTCCTCAAGGGGCAGCGACTTCGGCATAAATATTTTGCCTATCTCAAACAAAGCGGCCTCGTCATTTCTTCTGTTATAGTTTGTTGAAAGTGATGTAAGCATTCCGTTAAGAGTTGTTGTTCTCATAATTGAAAAATCCTCGCCTAAAGGATTTGACACAACAACCGTTTTTCTAAGAGGACTGTTTTCAGGTATCAAAAGCTTTCCAAATACCTTAGGACTTTCAAAAGTAAATGTCATGGCCTCGCAAAGACCATTTGACACCATAGTATCTTTAACAATATCCGTTATGCGCTGCTCGTATGTCTTTTTGCCAACTGTCGGCGTTCCGGCGGCCAGTGTAGGCTCAATTTTATCATATCCGTAAAGCCTTGCCACTTCTTCGGCAAGGTCGGCGTTTGTCTCAAGGTCCGGCCTGAATGTTGGTATTGTAAGAATTTTGCCGTCTTTGTCAACGCCTATCTCAAGCCTTTGGAATATCTCAATCATTTCATCCTCGCTTATGTCGGTTCCAAGAAGTTTGTTTATTTTCTCCGGACTGTATGATATTTTTCTTTCATCAAGTTTATTTGGATAGCAGTCTACCCTGCCCTTTACTACCTGGCCGCAGCCAAGAAGCTCCACAAGCTGAACGGCTCTGTCAATGGCCTTATCGCATAAATTAGGGTCAAGTCCCTTTTCAAACTTGCTTGAGGCGTCTGTACGTAAGCCAAGCTTTTTAGATGTTATTCTTACGTTTGGTCCATTAAAGTTAGCGGACTCAAACAAAACTGCCGCCGTATCACCTGTAATCATGGAGTTTTCTCCGCCCATAACTCCGGCTATTCCAACGGCTTTCTCTGGGTCGGCTATAACAAGCATTGAAGGGTCAAGTGCTCTCTCAATTCCGTCAAGAGTAGTGAATTTCTCGCCTTCTTTAGCGTTTCTAACAATTATGTGCCTGTCGGCTATAGTGTCTATGCTGAAAGCGTGCATAGGCTG
>CAJFUS010000203.1 GCA_904420235.1 Candidatus Neoanaerotignum tabaqchaliae | reverse complement strand
GCTTCCGAAAAGGGCCTTGTTGTTATAGGCGATATAAAAAGAGGCGACATAGCCTCAACTGCCGAGGCCTATTCCGACGGACACATAGGAATGATTGACGTTGAGGGAGTGAAAAGCCAAATATTTAAAGAAGATTTTATAACAATAAATCCTTATCTTGGCTGGGACTCTGTGGAGCCGTATATGGCCAACTGTAAAAATTACGGCAAAGGGTTGTTTGTGCTTGTTAAAACATCAAACCCCAACAGCGGACAGCTTCAGGACCTTGATGTTGGGGGAAAGCCTCTTTATCAAAAGGTTGGCGAGCTTGTTGACGAATGGGGCAGGGGCCTTATGGGCGAAAGCGGATACTCATCGGTGGGAGCCGTTGTTGGCGCCACTCATCCAGAGCAGGCCAAGGCATTAAGGAAGATTATGCCAAACACATTTTTCCTTGTGCCAGGATACGGGGCCCAAGGCGGTAAAGCCGAGGATTTGGCTGTTTGCTTCAACAAAGACGGCTTAGGCGCCATAATAAACTCATCAAGGGGCATTATAGCAGCCTACACAAAGGACAGATATAAAAAATACGGCGAGGAGAATTTTGCACAGGCGGCCAGAGAGGCTGTTTTAGATATGAAAGCGGATTTAAGGAGATGTATATAATGAGTGAGAAAACCATTAAGGCCGAGCTTATACTTGAAAACGGCATGAGATTTTCCGGCAGGGCTTTTGGCTATATTAAAGAAACTGTTGGCGAGGTAGTTTTTAACACCGGAATGACAGGCTATGAGGAGCTGCTTACAGACCCTTCATACGCCGGTCAGATTGTTGTTATGACATACCCACTTATAGGAAACTACGGAATAAACCTTGACGACATGGAGTCTGACGGGCCGAAACTTAAGGGCTTTGTTGTTAGGGAAAAATGTGATTACCCAAGCAATTTCAGGTGCGAAATGGACTTGGACGACTTTTTAAGACAAAACAAAGTTACGGGCATAGAAGGCGTTGACACAAGGGCCATAACAAAAACCATAAGGGACGTTGGAACAATGAAGGGAATTATAACCCTTAGAGGCGGCGACCTTACGGAAGGCCAAATTAAAATGAAGTTTGACAGCCTTAATAACAAAAACGTTATAAGAGAAGTTACAATTAAGGAAAAATATGAGATACCTGGCCCGGGAAAACATATAGCCTTTATAGACATGGGAACCAAAAAGGGAATTATAAAGGGCTTTGTTCAAAGAGGCTGCCGCCTTACGGTGTTCCCTGCCTTCACACCGGCGGAAGAGATATTGGCGGTAAACCCTGACGGCGTTTTCCTCTCAAACGGCCCTGGAGACCCAAAAGATGTGCCCGAGATTATTGAGATGGTTAAGCAGATAGTTGGCAAAAAGCCGCTTATAGGCGTATGCATGGGAAATCAGCTTATTAATCTTGCCCTTGGCGGAGACACCAAAAAGATGAAGTTTGGCCACCATGGCGGAAACCACCCTGTTAAGGACCTTAAAACGGGAAGGGTATATATAACAAGCCAAAACCACGAGTATGTTGTATGCGACCTTCCGGAAGGCGTTGAAGCGGCTTTTGTTAATATAAACGACGACACAATAGAGGGCATAAGGCACAAAACCCTGCCTATTTTCAGCGTGCAGTTCCATCCGGAAGCCTGCCCGGGACCTCTCGATTCCGGCTTCCTTTTTGACAGATTTATTGAAGTGATTGAAAGGGGTGGCGATAATGCCTAAGGATAATACAATTAAGAAAGTTCTTGTTATAGGCTCCGGCCCTATTGTTATAGGACAGGCGGCGGAGTTTGACTATTCCGGCACTCAGGCTGTTGAGGCCATTAAAAGCGAGGGCATAGAGGTTGTGCTTGTAAACAGCAACCCAGCCACTATTATGACGGACAGGGGCATGGCTCATCATACATATATCGAGCCTCTTACAGTTGACTTTGTTGAGAAGGTTATAGCCAAAGAACGTCCGGACAGCCTTATAGCCGGAATGGGCGGCCAAACAGGCCTTAATATATCCTGCGAGCTTTACGACAAAGGCATACTTCAAAAATACGGCGTAAGAGTAATTGGAACCTCCATAGAGTCCATAAAAGAGGGCGAGGACAGGGATTCGTTCAAACGCCTTATGGAAAGAACAAATCAGCCCATAGTTGAAAGCGAAATAGTTACAAATATAGACGACGGTGTGGCTTTTGCAGATAAGATAGGCTATCCGGTTATAATACGTCCCGCATACACACTGGGCGGCACAGGCGGCGGAATTGCCGAAAACGAAGACCAGTTAAGGGAGATACTCTCTCAGGGCCTTCATTTAAGCCGCGTTGGACAGGTGCTTATTGAAAGAAGCATTAAGGGCTGGAAGGAAATAGAGTTTGAGGTTATGAGAGACGGGGCCGGAAACTGCATAACTGTCTGCTCAATGGAAAACGTGGACCCTGTGGGCGTTCACACAGGCGACTCAATAGTTGTGGCTCCGGCCCAAACACTTGCCGACCACGAGTATCAAATGCTTAGAAAGGCCGCCATAGACATTATAGATTCAATAAAAATAGAAGGCGGCTGCAACGTGCAGTTTGCCCTTGACCCGAACAGTTTTAAATATGCCGTAATAGAGATTAACCCTCGTGTAAGCCGCTCGTCGGCTTTGGCTTCCAAGGCAACGGGATACCCAATAGCCAAGGTTGCCGCTAAAATAGCCCTTGGATACAGGCTTGACGAGATTAAAAACGCCGTTACAAAAAAGACATACGCCTGCTTTGAGCCGGCCATTGACTATGTGGTTTGCAAAATTCCTAAATGGCCATTTGACAAGTTTAAAACGGCAAAAAGAAATCTTGGAACAAAAATGATGGCCACCGGCGAGGTTATGGCCATTGGAAACAACTTTGAGTCGGCTCTTTTAAAGGGCGTCCGCTCCCTTGAAATTGGCCAGTATACACTTCAAAGAAAATACAGCCAGTCCAAAACTTTGGCGGAGCTTAAAAAGAGAGTAGCTGTTCCTGATGACGAGAGACTTTTCGACTTGGCCGAGCTTTTAAGACGCGGATACAGGGTTGACATGGTATGCGAGATTACGGGAATGGACAAGTTCTTCGTTAAGAAAATCAAAAATATTGTTGACATGGAAGAAGAGCTTAAACAGCTTAAGTTTGAGGACATTGACGAGGAAACTTTAAGAAGATACAAAACATACGGTTTCTCCGACAAAGGAATGGCCGACATACTTGGTGTTAAGCCGCCGGAAATATACAAACTTAGGGTTAAATACGGCGTTCTTCCAGTTTATAAAATGGTTGACACATGCGCCGGAGAGTTTGAGGCCGTTACGCCTTATTACTACTCCACATACGACAGGGACGATGAAGTTGTTGTAAGCAGCAACAAAAAAGTTATAGTTATAGGCTCCGGCCCTATAAGAATAGGCCAGGGCATTGAGTTTGACTATTGCTCGGTTCACAGTGTTCTTGCGCTGAAGAGAGCCGGTGTTGAGACAATTATAATAAACAACAACCCTGAAACGGTTTCAACAGACTTTGACACCTCCGATAAACTGTATTTTGAGCCGCTTACGGAAGAAGATGTGCTTAACATTGTTGAGAAAGAAAAGCCCGATGGACTCATACTTCAGTTTGGCGGACAAACTGCCATAAAGCTGGCTAAATTCCTTAGGGAAATGAATATTCCTATATTCGGCACTAAGCCGGAGCAGATTGATGCCGCCGAGGACAGGGAGAAGTTTGACGAGATACTTGAATCCCTTGGCATTAAACGTCCTAAAGGAAAAGCGGTTTGGAATCTTGCCGAGGGCCTTGCCGCTGCCGAGGAGCTGGGGTATCCGGTTCTTGTGCGCCCGTCATACGTTCTTGGCGGACAGGGAATGGAAATAACCTATAACAAAGAGCAGATTACAAAATATCTTACAGAGGCTTTTGCAAAAGACAGCAAAAACCCTGTGCTTATTGACAGATACCTTCTTGGCCGCGAGATTGAGGTTGACGCCATATGCGACGGAGAGGAAATACTTATACCCGGCATAATGGAACACCTTGAAAGAGCCGGAGTTCACTCGGGAGACTCCATATCAATATATCCGCCTCAGCATATATCAGATGAGATTAAGGCCCAGATTGTTGACGAAACAAGAAGAATAGCTATTGCCCTTGAGGTTATAGGTATGATTAACATACAGTTCATAGACTATCACGGCGAGCTTAATATAATAGAGGTTAACCCGCGCTCAAGCCGTACGGTTCCTTATATAAGCAAGGTTACGGGAGTGCCTATTATAGACATAGCCACAAAAGTTATGCTTGGGGCCAAGCTTAAAGATTTGGGATATGAAGGCGGAATATGCAAAGAGCCGTCAAAGGTGTGCATAAAGGTTCCTGTGTTCTCAACAGAGAAGCTTCCGCAGGTTGAGGTAAGCCTTGGGCCTGAAATGCGTTCAACAGGCGAGATACTTGGTGTTGGAAGGGATTTTGAACACGCCCTTTACAAAGGCTTTGTAGCCGCCGGAACTGTTGTGCCGAAAAGAAACGGCACAGCCCTTGTTACTATTAAGCCACAGGATTTTGAGGAATTTCTGCCTATCGCTCAGAAGCTTGAAAAGCTGGGATACAGATTTTTGGCAACCGACGGCACAGCCCGCTTTATGGAGGAAAACGGCATAAACGGCGTTAAGGTTGTTAGAAAAATAAGCGAGGGAGTTCCTAATGTTCTTGATACCATAAGAAGCGGAATGGTAGACCTTATAATAAACACTCCAAACAAAGGCAACAGGGCTGCCAGCGACGGATTTAAAATAAGACGTACTGCCGCCGAGTGCTCAATAGTGCTTATGACTTCTCTTGATACGGCAAAGGCCCTTGTTGACGTTATGGACAGCGACATTACAAATGATAACGTTGACGTGATAGCACTGGAGGATATAAATTAAATGAAGCTTGTTGAGTTTGCCGAGATAATTGAAAACAGGCCCATAGCCGATAAAATATACTTAATGAAAATTACATGCCCTAAAATAGCCGCCTTATCGGCGGCAGGGCAGTTTGTTGAGCTTTATACCGGCCTTGGCGAGCGCATACTTCCAAGACCCATAAGCATAAGCGAGATAGACGCCATAAAAGGCGAGCTTACACTGATTTATCAGGTTGTAGGGAACGGAACGGAATGTTTCAGCCGTAAAAACAAGGGAGATTTAATTAAGGTTCTTGGCCCATGCGGAAACGGCTTTAAAATTAATAATGAGATTAAAAAGCACATAATAGCCGGAGGCGGTATAGGCGTACCGCCTTTGGTGGAGCTTTGCAAAAATCTTGAGGGCGATGTTTCGGTTTTTATCGGAGCAAAATCCTCGCCTATTCTTGCTGAAAAGTTTGAAAGCCTTGGCGCTAAGGTTTATGTGGCGAGCGACGACGGAAGCGCCGGATTTAAAGGAAACGTTGTTGAGCTTATGGACAAAATGAAGCCGGAAGGCGGCATGATATACTCATGCGGGCCTAAAATAATGCTTAAATTTGTGGCTGAATGGGGAGAAAAAAATGGTATTCCCGTACAGGTGTCCATGGAGGAGCGAATGGCCTGCGGCATAGGCGCATGCGTTGGCTGTGCTATAAAAATTAAAGACAGTGAATCCGAAAACGGCTGGAAGCACCTTAAGGTTTGTAAAGACGGACCGGTTTTTATGGGAAGCGAGGTGCTTTGGAATGAGTAATATTAAAACATCTGTCGCCATTTGCGGCGTTGAGATGAAAAACCCCGTTACAACGGCTTCGGGAACATTTGGCTCAGGAAGGGAATATGCCGATTTTGTGGACCTTAATAAGCTGGGAGCCGTAACCGTAAAGGGCGTTGCCGATAAACCATGGAACGGGAACAACTCTCCCAGAATAGCCGAGGTTTACGGCGGTATGCTCAATTCTGTGGGCCTTCAGAACCCGGGGGCCGACTATTTTATTGAAAACGACGTACCTTTTTTAAGGCAATTCAATACTAAAATAATAGTTAATATATGCGGACACAGCATAGAGGAATATTGTAGGGCAGCCGAAAGGCTGTCGGAGGCCGATGTTGACCTTTTTGAGCTTAATATATCATGCCCTAATGTAAGCGAGGGAGGAATCACTTTCGGCACTGTTCCGGCAATGGCCGAAAAGGTTGTTAAGGAAGTTAAAAAATACTGCAAAAAGCCGCTTATAGTTAAACTTACGCCAAACGTTACGGACATTACGGAAATAGCAAGGGCCGCCGTAAGCGGCGGGGCTGACGCTCTTTCGCTTATAAACACCCTTTTGGGCATGAAAATTGACATAAATAAAAGAAAACCGGTGCTTTATAATAAGGTGGGCGGCTTTTCCGGACCGGCCATAAAACCGGTGGCCGTAAGAATGGTGTATCAGGTTTCAAAGGCCGTTGACGTGCCAATTATAGGAATGGGCGGCATATGCGATTATAAAGACGCTATAGAGTTTATAATGGCCGGCGCCACTATGGTTGCCGTTGGAACGGCCAATTTTATGAATCCATTTGCCACAGCCGAGATTGTTGACGGTATAGAGAGTTTTATGGTTGAAAACGGCATTAAGGATATATCGGATATAAGGGGCATTATAGATTAAAAAGGGGAGTTTTGAATGCTTAACTCGTTAAAAATTGAGTTTATAGAGTTTATGATGAGCGCCGATGTGCTTAGGTTTGGGGATTTTGTTACGAAAAGCGGAAGAAATACGCCGTATTTTATAAATACCGGAAACTACCGCACCGGAAAACAGATATCTACTTTGTCAAAATTCTATTCAAGGCTTATAAAAGACACATGCGGCGATAACTTTGACGCCATGTTTGGGCCGGCCTATAAGGGAATACCTCTTGTTGCGGCAACGGCAGCCAATATGTATGAGGAATATGGAATTGACAAGCCATATTTCTTTAACCGCAAAGAGGCGAAAGACCATGGTGAGGGCGGAAACCTTGTGGGATATAAGCCGAAGGACGGCGATAAAATTATAATTGTGGAGGATGTTATTACTGCTGGAACGGCTATAAGAGAGACAATGCCTGTTCTTAAATCTGCCGCCAATGTTAATGTTGCCGATATGTTTATATCCGTTAACCGCTGTGAGGTTGGAGCCAATGGAAATAAAACGGCCATAATGGAGGTTAACGAGGAGTTCGGACTTAAGGTTCACTCAATAATATCCGTTTCCGATATATATGAGTATCTTAAAGATAAGGGAACATACGGAGATGTGCTTCCAAAAATGGAAGAATATATGAAAAAATATTGTATACTGTAACCAACAAATTAATTCCCCTGCCGATTTAGGCAGGGGAATTAATTTATAAAAACAGAGGCGAAGAATGAGCCGTAGTTTTTATAGGCGTTGAAAAACGCCGTTGGTTATG
>CAJFUS010000202.1 GCA_904420235.1 Candidatus Neoanaerotignum tabaqchaliae | reverse complement strand
TTGGGCATAAACCTCTGGAGCCTCAGCTGTTTGGCCAAACACATAATTTGGTGTCAAAAAAACCGTTAAAATCAAAATAAATATAAATATTTTCCTCAAAAAAACCACCTCTTAAATATTTTATAAAAAATACCGGTTTGTATTCTTATTTAAGAAGTGGTTTTAATTTAATTAGTTACGCTTTATTCGTCCTCGTCATTTCCACTGCCTTTAGAATCTATGTCATTTCTTATTTCCTGCATTCTTATGTCAAGGTCACTGCTTAAAACTGCACAGGCCTTAAGCCTTTGAGCTATAGACTCGGCATTGGCGCTGTCTATATTCTTTTTATATTTAAGTTTATGCTCAAGACTTGCCCAAAAATCCATAGCCATTGTTCTAAGCTGAACTTCTGCTTTCATATTGCTTTTGCCACTGGATAAAAACACCGGAACCTCAATTATTATATGCAGGCTCCTATACCCGTTCTCCTTTGGATTTTTTATATAGTCCTTCTCTTGTATAAGTTTTATGTCATCTTGTGAGAGGAGCATTTTTTTTAGTATGTAAATATCGTCTATAAAGGGACATATAACCCTTATTCCAGCTATGTCAAAAAGATTCTCCTCCATGCTCTCCATAGTAATAGGAAACCCTTTTCGTTTCATTTTTTCTATAATGCTTAAAGGCTCTTTAAGCCTTGTTTTAATAGACTCTATTGGGTTTCGGTTATGGTTTGTTGAAAATTCGTTGTTTATTACATTAAATTTTGTCTCAACCTCCATTATAGCGCACTCATATTTCATCATAAGATTTAAAAACGGAGCAGCTTTGCGCATAAGCTCATCAGGATGGTCCGACATAAGTATATCCTTAAAACTAACGTCCTCACTCATAAAATTTAACCTCCATTATGTGTAATAGGCAATAAAAAAGGCGGAATACACCCTTTGTACCCCGCCGTCATAACATAACTCTTATTATATTAACAGAAATTGCACTTTCTTGCAAGAGACATATCATTAAATCCAAGAGATTCGGCCTTACTTTGTTGTCCGTTAACTACTTCCATAAGCAGCTCAAACAGCTTTTCTCCATTTTCCTCTATTGTGCTTTGGCCCGATATAATGCTGCTGGCGTCGAAATCTATGTTGTCTTCCATAAGCTTAGCCGTTTCGGAGTTACCCGTTATTTTTATAACCGGAACTATTCCGTTTCCCGTAGGTGTTCCCCTGCCTGTTGTGAATATAACCACCTGTGCGCCTCCGGCAACCATAGCTGCTATTGAGGCTATGTCCTGTCCGGGAGTATCCATAACAACAAGGCCTTTTTTATCTACCATGGCTCCATACTCATAAACCTCGTTTATTGGCGCGTATCCTGCCTTGTGTATACAGCCAAGTGATTTTTCCTCAAGTGTTGTAAGGCCGCCTTCCTTATTTCCCGCGGAAGGGTTTCCGTCCCTAAGGCTCTCGCCGGCTTTCTCAAAGTATTCCTCGTTGTCTTTAATTATCTTAAGCAGTTTTTCGGCCACTTCTTCGTTTATACAGCGCGGAGCCAATATTTCCTCTGTTCCAACAAGCTCCGATGTTTCAGAAAGTATAGAAGTTCCGCCAAGCTCCACAATTTTATCACTTACAACACCAAGAGTCGGATTTGCCGCAAGGCCGCTTGTTGGGTCACTGCCGCCGCACTCAGTAGCCAAAATAAGTTCTGATATATCAAAACTCTCTTTCTCAAGCTTAGATGCCTCTCGGCTCATCTGTGACGCGTACCTAACTCCGGCCTCAGCCGCCTTTATTGTTCCGCCGATATCTCTTATAACAACTTTTTCAACAGGCTTGTTTGTTTTCTTTTTTATCTCCTCAATAAGCAAATCCGGTTGAACATTCTCGCATGTATTGGCAACAACAACCGTACCGTATACGTTGGGATTTGCCGCAAAGCCCGAAAGCACCCTTATAGTAATATCCAAATCAGCCTTCGAAAGAGCGCATCCGCCCTGATTTGGTATGTAGACGGAGCCCGGCACCTGACTTGCTATAAATCTTGCGGTTTCGCTGGCGCAGAGGGAACATGGAAGTATAAGCACATGATTTCTTATTCCAACTCTGCCATCCGGCCTTCTATATCCTTTAAATTCCATAACGCACCTCCAGAATTTTAATTATTTCATTTTGCTGTCAAGGTTCCATGTATGAACATGCTCTCCGGCTTTTATATCCTCCAGAGCATATCCTATTTTACAGCCGTATTTTATAACAATATCGCCTTTTTTAATATCCGTAAGGGCTACCTTATGGTAAACCGGTATATCACTAACGGCGATTACACTTTTAGGCTCTCCGTCAATGGCGAATTTAATCTCGTCGCCTTTTTTTGCCGCGGACGTAACTGTGGCAACAGTGTCCTTTTTATTTATTACCACACAAGTACAGTACATAATCTCTCCCCCTTAAATTATTAAAATTTATGAATTAGGCCTTTTCCTCATTGTGTTCTAAGCCGCTTTCCAATTCCGGCAGTTCTTCCGCTGAAGAAAGGCCAAAATGCCTAAGAAACTCTTTTGTTGTTCCAAACAATATAGGCTTTCCCGGAGCATCGAGCCTGCCTGTTTCGGCTATAAGACCTTTTTCCATAAGCTTATTTACAGCATGGTCGGCGCTTACGCCTCTTATTTCCTCAATTTGCGCTTTTGTAACAGGCTGTTTATAAGCTATTATGGATAATGTTTCAAGCACCGATTGTGTCATAGCCTGCTGTTTATGTGCTCCGCATATATTTTTTATGTAAGGGAAGCATTCCGGTGCCGAGCACATCTGATAACTTCCATCAAGTTCAATTATTCTTATTCCGCTTTTTCGGCTTTCATATTTTTCCGCCAGCGATTTTATAACAGCCCTTGTTGTGGCCTTGTCCATTTCAAGGGTATCGGCTATAACGGAAAGACTTACCTCTTTGCCGGAAACAAAAAGTATTGCCTCTATAACCGACTCCATTTCATCCATTTTCATATGCTAAGCACTTCCCTGCCTTTGGAAATAGTTATGTCGCCAAAATTATAATCCTGTGATATAAACACGGCTCCCGTTTTTATAAGCTCTAAAAGTGCCAAAAACGTTACCGCTATTTCAGACCTTGTAGAGCTTTTGGAAAACACATCGGCAAATTTAAGCTTCGGCGTAAGATATATAAGCTCTTTAAGATATTTCATTTTTTCCTCAATGGTAAACTCGTCATGGCTTACAGATTTAAAACCGCTTTTTATGTTGTCGGTGCGCATTTCCTTAACTGCCATAACACGCTTAAAGGCATTAATAATGTCGTCAAATGTAACTCCGTCCATAAAGCCCTCAACAGAAGATTTGTAGTCGCTTTTAATTATACTAAGCACAGGGTCAGGCTCTTTAAAAAGCCTGACAGCATATAAATTTTCTTTTTCCCTAAGCTTTTCAGCGGCCTCGCGATATTTTTTATATTCCACAAGACGGTTAACAAGCTCCTCTCGAGGGTCTATTTCCTCACCCTCGTCGTTTTTCTGTCTTGGAAGAAGCATTTTTGACTTTATCTCCATAAGAGTTGAGGCCATAACAATAAAACCGCTTATAAATTCCATATCTTTTATGTCGGAGCCGTAAATAACGTCCATATACTGTTTAGTTATCTCAAAAATCGGTATATCGTATATATCAACCTTATTTTTTTCTATAAGATGATAAAGAAGGCTTAAGGGGCCTTCAAAATTATCAAGCTTTAAAGTAACCTGCTCCATAACAACACCTTATAAATACATTATTAAAGCCGTAAAAAGGGTTATTATAGGACTGAAAATAATATCGGTGTATCCCATAAACAAAAGAAGAAGAAAAACCATTTGTATTATCTTCTCATACTGTATATATTTAAAATATGTGTTGGCCGGCATAACAGCCGAAAGCACCTTTAAACCGTCCATTGGCGTAAACGGCACTATATTGTATACAGCAAGAGATACATTGTATCTTATTAAATTAACAATAAAAGTATATACAATTATGTTTTGCGGCACAAATTTATAAATCAAAGAAAAGACAACCGCAGCCAAAATATTTATAACCGAAGGCGCTATTGCCGCTATAAGAGTGTCTCTTTTTCTGTTCTTATAAAAAATAGAGCTTGTTTCAACGGGCTTCCCCCAGCCAAAGCCGGTAATCCAAGCAAGTATAAAGCCCACAGGCTCAAAGTGCTTTGCCGGATTTATTGTAAGACGTCCGTCGTTTTTCGGTTTTTTATCTCCAAGAACGGTAGACACAACAGCCCTTGAGAACTCATGCAAAGTTGTGGCAAAAATAACACAGGGTATCTGTATAACAAGAGCAAGCAACGTATTCATTAAAAATATCCTCTCCAAAATTTATTTTTTAACAATGCTGATTATTATAATAACAAATTTTTTACTTACCGTCTACAAAAATAAATTAAACTATGCTCTCCGAGTCATTTGTAGCGTTTCCGTCTCCGCTTATAGGTATTATATCTCCAAGATACTCCGGCTCAGGCTTTATAAGCGATACAAAAAAGTCTTTGTTTCTTGCCAAAATTTCTCTTAAATTTCTGTATGTATCGCCGCCATACTTTCTTGATGAGCAATTAACACCATAGGACTCTATACCAAGCTTTTCAGCTATAAAAAGCGCTCTGTATAAATGATATTCCTGAGTTACTATAAGCATTTTTTTAACTTTAAATATTTCTTTAGCCCTATAAATACTTTCATATGTTGAAAATCCGGCGTGGTCCATAAACACGTTCTCAGATGGCACTCCGTTTTCAACAGCGAATTTTTTCATTACGTTAACTTCGTCATAATCGCTTCTGCCATGGTCTCCGCTCATAAGTATTTTGGGCGCAGCTCCTGTTTTATAAAGCTCAATTCCTGTAACAAGCCTGTCATTAAGCATTGAGCTTGGACTATTGTCCTTTCTTATGCCGGCTCCAAGCACAAGTATGCAGTCAAAATCATCTATATCAAGAGCCTTGTCGGATTTTATTATCCTATTCGACGACGTTTTTTTAACATAAAAATTTACGGTTAAAACACCGCCTACAAAAAATATACCAATGGCGGCGGCACACACAACTATTTTTCTCAAAATTTTTACTCTCAGCATATAACCTCCAAGCCACATATCAAAATGCAAATCATTAAAAAATAAAAAACAGCCTTTATGATATAAATAATTATACATCATAAAAAGCTGTTTTAAATATTAATTTATTCTAAATTCATTATATTTCGCTTTCAAGCACTCTTACAGCCTCTATAAGCTGAGTGTCCTCACTATGAGGTATAAGCTGAACACTGGCTAAATCGCTTTCGTTTTCAACTATATAGTCAGGAGTTATTCCAATACCCTGTATACATACGCCTTTTGGCGTATAATACTTCTCTATTGTTATCTTAACCGCGGAACCGTCCGGTATTTTGTATAAGTTCTGCACAAGGCCCTTGCCAAATGTTTGAGTTCCCACAAGCTTGCCTCTGCCTCTATCCTGAAAAGCTCCGGCCAATATTTCCGACGCACTGGCGCTGTTTCCGTTAACAAGCATAACCATAGGTATATCAATATAATTAGGGTCGGCGTTAAAATCCTTTCGGTTGCCTTCTTTATCAATGGTGTAAACAACATTGCCTTCCGGAATAATCTCGTCAGCTATTTTCTCAACCGAAGTTAAAAGTCCTCCTGGATTATCTCTTACATCTATTATAAGACCTCTTATGCCCTGTTCGCTAAGATTGTTGTAAGCGTTCATAAACTGGTCGTATGTATTGTTTTTAAAACCACTTATATAGATATACCCAATATCTCCGTTTATAATCTCGCCTTTTACGCTTTGTATATCTATAATGTCTCTTTTTATTGTAAAGCTGTGATTTTCATTGTCGCTTTGCCTATAAACCAAAATATCAACGCTTGTTCCCTGCGGTCCGCGTATTTTGTTGGCAACAGTGTCGCTGTCCATGTCAGAAACGCTTTCGCCGTTAATTTCCACAATTTTATCTCCCGGCCTGATACCTGCGCTTTCAGCTGGACTTCCTTCTGTAACATACGAAACATATACGGTTTTATTTTTGTCGTTAAACAAAACACCAACGCCTATGCCGCCAAATTCCCCATTAGAGCTGCTCATAAAGTCCTCAAACTCATCTTTAGACATATATGTTGTGTACGGGTCCCCAACTCCCGCAACAAGTCCGGCGTAAGCGCTCTCAAACAGTTTCTCATTATCAATGTCGTCAACATAATACTCACTTAAAAGCTGGGATATGTAAGCTATTTTGTCCTCTTTAGTAAATCCGCTGGCCTTAAGCATATATATGTTAAACGCGCCAAATATTATTGAAACCGATAAAGCCCCAACGGCTACGCCGCATATAAAATTTTTCTTGTTCATTTGGGAAGCTCCTTAACTTATTGATATATAGATTTTATTTCAACATAATCGCTTTTATTACATCAAAGTAAAAACCGTTTTATTAAACATTAAGGTGCTTTCTTATGGATGTTATACTGCCAATAACGCCAAGCAATATTCCCGCTAAAAATCCCAAAGGCACAAGCTTTGAGAATATTTCGTATCCGCCTAAAAATGAAGCTATATTGGCTATAATGGC
>CAJFUS010000201.1 GCA_904420235.1 Candidatus Neoanaerotignum tabaqchaliae | reverse complement strand
TGAAGGGTTATTACAAAAAGAAGGGGGAAAAACGTTTTGTAAAAATTTATATCAGTTGTAAAAAAACGCAGAAACATTTTCCCGTCTTGGTTTTTAACTTGGGTCATTTTAAACTCTCCTTTTTATCTATAATAAAAAGATTAACATATACCGTTTAAAGCCGCAACAGTTACGGGAAAATAAAAAAAACCGGCGCTTAAAACGCCGGCTTAAAAAAAGATTTTTATTTTAATTCCCAAGCCTTCATAGGATTTTGTGTTGAGAATTTTCCTCCGCTTATTTCTATGCAGGTTCCTGTTATGTACCCGGCTAAGTCGGAGGCCATAAAAAGCAGGGCGCCCGCTATATCGTCAGGATTGCCATAACGGCGCAGAGATATTGGCTCAAGAAGCTTTTCTCCGTTTATCTGCTGGCTCTCCTTTGTAAGGGCTGTGTCTATAAAGCCCGGTATATATCCCAGAACCCTTATTCCATAGGGAGCGAATTCCGAGGCCGATGTTCTTGTAAGGCTTGAAACAGCGGCTTTTGCGGCGGCATAGGCCGTATATCCGACAGTGGGTATTACGCTGGCGAACGATGAAGCGTTTATTATAACTCCGCCTCTGTCTTTCATTTTTTCAAAGGCTATTTTGGAGCCTACAAAAACGGATTTTAGATTTATGTTCATTATTGTGTCAAGCATTTCCTCGTCCATATCTTTTAAAAGAACAAAAGGCATGTAACCGGCGTTATTTATGAATATGTCTATGGGGCCGAGATTTTTTTCGGTATTGTCGGCAAAATCCCTAAATTGTTGTGTTTTTGACACATCACAGGTTTGGGCGTATGTTTTTATGCCCATTTCTTTAAGGCTGTTTTCGGCTTTTTCAAGCTTTTCGGCGTTTCTGCCGCATATGGCAACATTGGCGCCGGATTTCCCGAAAGCCGCAGCGGCGGCAAAGCCTATGCCTTCAGAGGCACCTGTTATTAACACGGTCTTGTTTTTAAAGCTGATTTCCATGGCAATCCCTCCCGTTATTTATGCTTATATAATAATTATAACACTTTGGTTTTTATATTGGAATATGGCATAAAATATATTAATTTTTATTTGCAATTAAATTTTAAAGAAATTAAAAGAAAATAAAAGAAAAATTTAGAAAATTAATAAAAATATGTATATAATTAAATATATTTAAATATAATTAAAAATATTTATGTTTGCATAAAACAGGGTATAAAGATAATATAATGTTAATGATTAGCACTCAAGCATAGTGAGTGCTAATAAAAAAGAATTTAGATTATAATACGCCGTTTGAGGAGGTAATTTGGAATGAAACTTGTACCATTAGGAGATAAAGTAGTTATTAAACAAATGGAAGCCGAGGAGAAAACAAAATCCGGAATAGTTCTTCCAACACAAAGCAAAGAGAAACCGCAGGAAGCTGAGGTTATAGCTGTTGGCCCAGGCGGAATGGTTGACGGCAAGGAAATTAAAATGCAGGTTAAGGCCGGAGATAAAGTTATATACTCAAAATATTCGGGAACAGAAATCAAAATTGACGGCGAAACTCTTATTATAGTAAGACAGGGCGATATACTTGCCATAGTTGAGGACTGATTTTAGATTTAATTTGTTATTTTACCATATTTGTTTAATATAGAGGAGGAATTTAGCAATGGCTAAACAGATTTTATACGGAACAGACGCCAGAAAAGCTATGGAAACAGGCGTTAATAAACTTGCAGATACAGTTAAGGTTACACTTGGACCAAAGGGAAGAAATGTTGTTCTTGACAGAAAATTTATGTCTCCGCTTATTACAAACGACGGTGTTACAATAGCCAAGGATATTGAGCTTGAGGACCCATATGAGAACATGGGCGCTCAGCTTGTAAAAGAAGTATCAACAAAAACAAACGATGTTGCCGGAGACGGAACAACAACAGCCACAGTTCTTGCTCAGGCTATGATTCAGGAAGGTCTTAAAAATGTTGCCGCCGGAGCCAACGCTATCATACTTAGAAAAGGTATGCAGAAGGCCACAGACGCTGTTGTTGACGAGATTAAGAAAATGAGCCAGTCCGTTACAACAAAGAACCATATAGCAAGGGTAGCCGCTATTTCCTCAGGAGATGACACTGTTGGCGAAATGATTGCCGACGCTATGGAAAAGGTTACAAACAACGGTGTTATAACTGTTGAGGAATCAAAAACAATGAACACAGAGCTTGAGCTTGTTGAAGGTATGCAGTTTGACAAAGGCTATCTTTCAAGCTATATGTCAACAGACATGGAGAAAATGGTTGCTGTTCTTGAGGACCCATATATCCTTATTACAGACAAGAAAATATCAAACATTCAAGAGATTCTTCCTATACTTGAGCAGATTGTTAACACAGGAGCTAAACTTCTTATTATCGCCGAGGACATTGAGGGCGAAGCTCTTGCTACACTTGTTCTTAACAAATTAAGAGGAGCCTTTACATGCGTAGCCGTTAAAGCACCCGGATACGGTGACAGAAGAAAGGCTATGCTTGAGGATATAGCTATTTTAACAGGCGGCCAGGTTATTTCAAGCGAGCTTGGAGTTGAGCTTAAAGACGCTAAACTTGATATGCTTGGAAGGGCAAGAACAGTAAGAGTTGAGAAAGAACTTACAATAATTACAGACGGCGCCGGCGACAAAGACGCCATAGCCGGAAGGGTTGCCCAGATTAAAGCCGCTATTGAGGAGACAAACTCAGACTTTGACAGAGAGAAACTTCAGGAAAGACTTGCTAAACTTGCAGGCGGCGTAGCCGTTATTAAAGTTGGTGCCGCTACAGAAACAGAGATGAAAGAGAAGAAACTCCGTATGGAGGACGCTCTTGCCGCAACAAGGGCCGCCGTTGAGGAAGGTATTGTTGCCGGAGGCGGAACAGCTTATATTCATGCTATACCTGTTGTTAAAGAGCTTGTTAAAACTCTTTCAGGCGATGAAAAGACAGGAGCAGAGATTATCCTTAAGGCTCTTGAGGCTCCTATGCGTCAGATTGCAGCTAACGCCGGACTTGAAGGTGCCGTTATTGTAAACAATGTAAAAGAGCGTGAGGCCGGAATTGGATTTAACGCCCTTACAGAGGAATATGTTGATATGGTAGCGGGCGGAATTGTAGACCCTGCCAAGGTTACAAGAAGCGCTCTTCAGAATGCTACATCAGTAGCTTCAACATTCCTTACAACTGAGGCCGTAGTTGCCGAAATGCCTTCAAAAAACCCTGAACCGCAGGCAGGCGCCGGCGGAATGGGCGGAATGATGTAATTTCCGTATAAAATAATTAAGCAATATTTTACCCGCCGGATTTTCCGGCGGGTTTTTGTATAAATAAAACTACGCGATAATGCTGCATTTTCAAAAATCTTTCGGCGGTTGGTTATATGCGGCACCGATTTTATTATGAAAAGTTTTTCACTTAATGATATGTATATATTAGCCAAACCGATGATTATGTATTATATAAATATTTCAGGTTCGGCGCGGCGGGTATATGTGTTTTCAAGCATGGATTTATGCGAAAGAAATCCGGCGTCGTTATAATATTTGGCTTGCTTCGGACATTTTTTTACGCACGCGCCGCATTTTATACATATTCCTTTGCCTATATATTCTTTTGGGTTTTCGGGATTTATGGAGCCCATTGGACAGAGAGAAGCGCATAATCCGCAGTTATCACATTTATCGTTTGTCAATGGCTTTACCTTAAGTATATTAACGGGATTTCCGTCCATTCCTAAAGGTGTGTAGTAAGGTCTTAATGGGAAACAGCCATTTACATTCACAGGTGTAAATCTGTTTGATTTTATTTTCTCAACTGTTTTTTGTGCAAGCTCATGAATT
>CAJFUS010000200.1 GCA_904420235.1 Candidatus Neoanaerotignum tabaqchaliae | reverse complement strand
TGGAGCCAAGTTCCAGCTTGTGGCCCACAAAACAGAGGCCGATTATGAGGGCGTTATAAGCGTGGAGAACGAGGTTGAGGAGAGTCCTGTGTCATCGCTGGTATACTGGGTTACGGGAGCTGAGGCCGGCTGCGCAGTAAACGCCTCCCTGCTTAACAAAAAATACGACGGGGAGTTTACGGTGAAAGCCGACTATACCCAAAGCCAGCTGGAGGGATTTATTGAGGGCGGAAAGTTCGCCTTCCACAACGTAAGCGGGGAAATAAGGGTTCTTTCGGACATAAACACCCTTGTTACCGTAAGCGACACCAAGGGGGACATATTTAAGGAAAACCAGACAATGCGTGTTTGCGACCAGATAGCCAACGACATAGCGGACATATTCAACACCAGATATTTAGGGGTTGTGCCCAACGACAACGCCGGAAGGATTAGTCTTTGGAACGACATAGTTAAGCACCACCAGCAGCTTATGGACATAAGGGCCATTGAGAATTTCAGCCCCGAGGACGTTGTTGTGGAGCAGGGAGACAGCAAAAAGGCCGTTGTGGTTACGGATTTAGTTACGGTGGTTAACGCCATGGCCCAGCTTTACATGACAGTTACTGTGGCGTAAAGAAATTTTGACGGACAATGAAACAGTGAAATTTGCCGTTTCGGCCGAAATGAAAGAGGCGGGACGGAAGTTTTTATTTTTGGCCTGAAATAAAATTGAGGCCGCAGGCATAACTGAAGTTACGCCGCTTATGGCGTGAAGGGGCCGCGAACCGGCAGAGTGTGATATGTTTGGTTTAAAGGCCCTGAAAGCCATGTGTTATTGAGGATTTTTGAGATGTTTTTAGTGGATAAACAGAAAATTAAAGGAGGTTTTTAAATGTCAAACGTGATTATGAAGGGCAAAGACGCCCTTTCGGCAAAGCTTGCCGAGTGTTTTATTACCATAGAGGGGAACAGGTATAACTTTATGCAGGCAATAAATTTGGAGGCCACGATGGAAAAGACAAAAACCGAGGTGCCTATATTGGGCAAGACCGGAAGCGGCAACAAGGCCTCCGGCTGGAAAGGCACCGGAAGCGCCACTTTCCATTACAACACGTCCATATTCAGGGAGCTTCTTTACAGATACAAGGAGACGGGAGAGGACATATATTTTGACATACAGATAACCAATGAGGACGAGACAAGCGCCGCCGGAAGGCAGACGATTATACTTAAGGACTGCAACATGGACAGCGGTATACTTGCCAAGTTTGACGCCGACGGGGAGTATCTTGACGAGGACATGGACTTTACCTTTGAGGACTGGGAGATGCCGGAGAAGTTTGCCATTTTAAGCGGAATGGCGTAAGGGAGAAAGGCCCCGCGGAAGATTGGATTTTATAAAACCGCGGGGCCGAAAATGATTTGAAGTGTCCGGAAAGCGGAGGTTTAGGGCAAAAGAAGAAGGCAAAGGCAAGAAAAAGAAACTGAGAATTTTTAAAAGGCTTGAAAACAACTGAAAAAATAACTGGCAGAAAAGCATAAAACTTTGACGGAAAGTTGATTTTTGACGAAAAATAAGGTTCTGTATCTTCAAATTCCTCTTGAGATTTTGTATAATATAAAATAAATTACTATCAGGGGGGATTATTATGAGCAAGAATAAGAAAGGCCATGGAACGGTCTTTTATATTGGGGTTGTGTCGGTGGTTTTGGCATTGATATGCGCCCTTATTGTGGTTTTTTCTGGAAGAAGCGATTATGGCATGGCGTGGAATGTTGCATTTATTTTTGCTGGGTTTTTATCCTGCGCTGTAGCATTTTTTATAATCCTTATGTGCTTTTATGCCGTATTTTTGCTTATAAAAATTATTATATGCGCTGTTTTTGGAATTAAAAAAGACGAGCCGGAGCAAAATGAAGCGAATTTAGCAGGAAACAGGGCGGTTGGAAGCAATTCTTCAGAAAATATTACTATGGCGAGGGATATTATTGACTATGTTTATTTAAGAAACAAAATTAGAAACAAGCCGATGACATTTGGCGCCGTTACAACACTTATTATAGGAGTTGCAGCAGCCGTTTTAATTGAAATATACACAGATGGACAAGGCTATGGTGTGTGGACGTTTATACTTTCATTTATACCTGTTTGGTTTATATTGTCTTTTATATGGTATTTTATATTTAATTCCAGGCCGAAAAAAGAAGTATATCTTAAAAATCCATACGATATTACTTATTTAATCCGCGAGCAGAGGGAACAATACAAAAACGCTGAGGCAAGCGGACTTGACGGCAGCAGCGATTTTATTAAAAATGAGATTTTAGACGGTTTAGAAAACAGGTCTGACACAGCATCTTCAGAGAGCTCAGCGTCAGTTCCTTTGGAAATGGGAACGACGGCAAAAGTAGGAAGGCAGCCGTTTCCTATAAAAGTTAAATATGTAAATCTGCCGCTTTTTGGAAATGAGAAGGTTATATACGCTGTTCCAACGGCAATGAGCTACTACATTAAAAAATTTAAGGGATACGAGACTCAAGTTCGGTTACGGCCGGGAATGAATGCTGAAAGCTTCAACGGCAGAGTTGTTAGAGGCAAAGCTAAGCCTATTATTGAAAGTGTTAAAAAGATGAAATATGGCGATTTGGTTATTACAAACAAAAGAGTTATGTTTGTGGAAGGAGGCCAAGCGATAACTTTGGAGGTATCTATTGACAGAGTTAGGATTGGAAGACCAAGTGGCGAGGATGACGCTTTAAACATTAATTTTGGGGCTGAGTGGAGGGATTTTATTGTTCCTAAGCCTAACTGTCAGTATGCCTATGACGCTATATTATATGCCATTGCCGGAACTAATGTTTTTTAATTGAGGATTAAAAAAAGAAAGGTTTTATTGAGCTGTTATTTAATTTGAGAATGGGTAGCAGTAAAGGCTGAAACCTCTGAATTGATTAAACTGAAAAATCTGCTTGACGCCGGAGTGATTACAGACACCGAGTTTCAAGCGGCGAAAGCAAAGTTATTAGAATAATTAAAAGCGCCACAGGGCGCTTTTTTTACGCCAAAATTGAGGAGGAAAAGAAATGTCGGAATTATCTTTATTTTTGAAGGAAAACAAGCGCAAGAGAGAGAACGTTAAATACGCCGCCACAAGAACGCTTGTGGACGAAAGCGGCAAGCCCCTTGAATGGGTTATAAGGCCCATTACCACAACGGAAAACGACAAACTTAGGGACGAGAGCACAACGGAGGTTCAAGTTGTGGGAAAACCGGGGCAGTTCAGGCCAAAAATTGACACCACAAAGTATATGGCCAAGCTAATAGCAAAATCCGTGGCGGAGCCGAATCTTTATGACAAGACCCTTCAGGACAGCTATGGCGTTATGACGCCTGAGGACTTGGTGAGGGAAATGGTGGACGACCCGGGAGAATATTCGGCCTTGGCCCAATTTATTCAGGAGTTTAACGGGTTTACGGACATAAACGAGAAAGTTGAAAGGGCAAAAAACTGATTGAGGGCGGAGGCGAGGCTCTTTACGCCTTTTACGCCCTTATGCGCCTTAGAATAAGGCCGTCGGTTTTTGCCGGAATGGACATAAACGAAAGGGCCTTTATTATAGCGTGCATTGACAAAAAAATAGAGGCCGAGATTAAAGAAGAAAAGAAGCTTAAAAGAAGCTCGAAGGGAAGAAAAAAGTAGGCGCCGAGAGGGCGCGGTTTTTATTTC
>CAJFUS010000199.1 GCA_904420235.1 Candidatus Neoanaerotignum tabaqchaliae | reverse complement strand
GTATGGGCAAGTTCCTCTGTGCCTATATCGTTTAATGTGGCTTTTGCCTGAGGAGTAATCATTGTGAATTTTTGGCTTAAATATCTTATGGACGCGCCAAGCTCACCATCGGAACCGCCGTACTGCTCAAGCATTATTTTGGCAAGTTTTGGGTCGTTATTTTTTATATTTATAGGAAACATAAGCTTTTTTTCATAAATCCACATAATCAGCATTCCTCCCCATAGTTAAAATTTTTGCTCCATGGCCATGGGCAGTCGCTCCATTGCCATTGTGTGTCACACCTGTTAATTGAGCGGAAAGAACACATTGGTCCGGCCACTTTTTCATATTTTCCTCTAACAGTATCGGCGGCCCTTATTATTTTGTTGTATTCCTCAATGGCCTCCTCGCAGTTTGGGTGGGTGTTAAGATAAAGGCCTAAGTCAACGGCCATAAAGTCAAGCTCACTAAGTTTTATTAAAAGAGTTTCTTTATCCATTAAACTTCCTCCCGCCTGATTGTTTTAATGTTCTTGCATAAGGGATAACAAGCTCCTCAAAGGCCGTTCCAAGCTCAAGGCTTTTTTCCGGCTCCATAAGGCTCATATCTGTTTGATATGGCACATAGGCTTCTGCCAGGCCGATTCTTTCTATAATACAGTCGTTGCAATCGGCTGGCTCAAAGCAAAAATTGTCGGGACTTATATCGCATGGGTCGGGGCATTTTTTCCCGCCGCAGGAAATGTTGCAGCCAAAAATTTTATAAAACTCATCATATACCTGTTTCATTTTTTTCCTCCTGTTTTTGTGTGGCACTTTATATTATGTTAAACAAAAACATGTTGTTACACCTAAATAAAAAAAGGACAAAACACCATTTGACATACTTGAGCCACATTTAAAAATTCTGTTTTGTCAATTTAAAAAGCCGCGTTTTAGCGGCTTATGACAAATTTATAAACTTTGAGGCGGCTTTGTATCCGGCCTCCATACGGCTTTTTGTGAGAATAGGATTTATTTTGGCTATTGCCAAAATGGAATCATCGAAATCCTTTGGTGGATATATATGGTAAAATTTAGTTTTATTACTTTCAATACCACTTATAGATTTTTTCCATATTTCATGCTCTTTTCTGCTTTCCCTGTCCAAATGAACTACTATTATGTTAGAAAATCCGGCTTCTATCAATGGCTTTGCTGGTATGTTGTCGGACCAGCCTCCGTCAATATAAAGGCGATTTGTGATGCTGCGGGGTTGGTAGAACAGCGGAATTGCGGCAGAGGCTAAAATTATTTTTTGTATTTCATCTGCTGAACAGTTACTCCAACAGAAATACTCAGGATTAGTAACCATGTTTGAAATATTGAATATTTTTGTTTTTGGTACATGGGGCAGTGTTACAGATGATAATGTGGAGTATAAAATTTTGTCTGTTGATTTTATTTTGTCCCAGTCAACTTCGGTTTTCATTAAGTTTTCGATTTTTTCAAGTGAAAACATGGCTTTGTTTGATAAAAATTTATGGCTAAGTGTTGTCATATCTTTTTGCTTCATGGCAAGCCAAATTTTCTCGGCCTTTTCATAACTTCCGTTAGCAAACAAAAGACAGTTTAAAGCGCCTACTGATGAACCCGAAACACCTGTTATTTTTTGAGATATTCCATTTTCATTAAGATATTTCCAAACGCCAATTTGAAAGGCCCCTTTTGCTCCGCCTCCGGAAAAAACTATTCCCCAACTTTTGTCTTTAACAGAACTCTGCTTTAAGTTTTCGTTTATTTTTCTTAAAAAGGGTGCTAAAACCTGTTCCTCTGAGCCGTATGATAATCTTATATTGTTTTTACTTAAAATTCTTATATGACCGGTTAATAAGTTTTTTTGAATTTTCCAATTTTTTAAATTTATTGTTTCCCAAAAAAGCTGGCCTCCAGCGGTTGGAATTTTAAAATTTAACTGATGCATTGACTGCTGACGGCACAGCTCGCATATTTCCTTTTGGGATAAAAGGGTGCCTAAATTGTTTAAGGAACGTAAATAGCCAAAATAATTTTTCATATATTTGCTTCCTTTATTTTTATAAAAAATAGGTGTGTTTTTAAATGTTTTGGTTTTATTTTAATATGAGTCAATTAAAAAGTAAACAACAGGAGCGACCATTAAAAATGAACAAAGGTTAAGTTTTAACAAATAAAAAAAGCCGTAAAAATACGGCTTTAAATAGAAAATCGAGGTGACAAGACTTGAACTTGCGGCCTCTGCGTCCCGAACGCAGCGCTCTACCACCTGAGCCACACCTCGCAATTTGCTGTATAAAATTAGTAAGGCGGAAACTTAAGGTGCTTCCGCCTTAAAGATTTGTATCGAGGTGACAAGACTTGAACTTGCGGCCTCTGCGTCCCTAACGCAGCGCTCTACCACCTGAGCCACACCTCGCTGCAAACAAATACTATTTTAAATAAATTTGATATAAATGTCAATACGGGCGGCAAAAAAATTTGCCGCCCGAAAGTTATATTAAAAGTCAAGTTTCCCTAAATAGCTTTCCATGTCTATGCCATAATCATCGCATATAAGCTTCATTTCTTTAAGAGTGTTCTGGTTTACTGGTATGCCTTCCTTAAGCATTTTGTTATAGGCTTCAACCTCTTTTTCGCCATGGGTATATATCCTGTTTTGACCTTCAGCCTTAGGAGACTCTCTAAGCTCCTGAAGGAATTTTGAGAAGTGCGCTTTTATGTCTTCTGGGTTTCCAAAAAGATTAGGGTTAATGGCCGCAAAACCATGGCATGTGCCGCCGGTTGAGCCTATATGGGTGTGGTTTGACGTAAGGCCCTGTGAAAGTATTGACGAGAATATTTCAGCTATCATGCCATAGCCGTAGCCTTTGTGTCCACCGTATTTTTCAGTTGAGCCGCCGAGAGGCAGTATTCCGCCGCCGTTTTTCTCGTTTATGTTTTTAAGTATGTCGGGGGCGTCAGTGCTTGGCTGACCTTTTGAATTAAGCGTCCAGCCCTCTGGAAGCTCCTCGCCTTTTTTGTTGTATACCTCAACTTTTCCGCGGGTAACAACTGTTGTAGAGGCGTCAAAAAAGAAGTCGTAAGGCTCGGCCGGCATTGCTATGGCTATGGGGTTTGAGCCAAGCATTGCCATTCTGCCGTATGTTGGCACCATTATGGCCTCACTGTTTGTTACAGAAAAGCCGATAAGACCCTCGCGGCAGGCCATTTTGGCATAATATCCGGCTATTCCGTAGTGGTTTGAGTTTTTAACCGTAACAATGCCTATGCCGCTTTTTTTTGCCTTTTCAATGGCAAGGTTCATGGCGTAGTGTCCAACAAGCTGTCCGACGCCGAAATGATTGTCTATTACGGCGCTTAACGGAGTCTCGTGGACAATTTCCCATTTGGCGTCCATGTGTATGCGGCCGTTTTTTATTGTTTTATAATATAAAACCATTCTTTGAACGCCATGGGACTCGATGCCGTACATATCGCTTGTAAGAAGAACGTCGGTTATGATTTTAGCCTCGTCCTCGGTAAATCCCATTTTCTGGAACACGGCGTTAGAGAATTTTTCCATTGTTTTAAACTGGATTTTTACATAACCCATAAAGTGAAACCTCCCATAAAAATATGCTTTTTAAACACTTTTTAAACAATATTTATTGACTGAATATGTTAATTATACTACAATGTATACCGTGTGCAAAGGTTTTTTGGGATTTTTGTGGTTATATTTTGGTGGGAGGAATTGAATTGGAAAAAAGCAAGTTTAAAATTTCGGGGTATATGTGGATATATTTGGTTACGGCCCTTATAGCCCTTGCGGGAATAATTCTTGGGGATTACAGAACCATTCCTCAGGGGCTTAAAAATATATATTTTTCACCGGCCCTTCTTATAACGGATTATATAGCTTTGGCAGGGCCTGCCGCCGCTTTTTTAAACGTGGCTTTAGTTACGTTCTTTTCAGCACTTTTAATGCAGTTAAATAAACTTCCAGTTAACGGCAGATATTTTCATGTCCTTGGCCTTATGGCCGGATTCGCATTTTTTGGAAAAAATATATTCACTATGTGGTATATACTTCTTGGAACGTTGATTTTGAGCGCCGTAAAAAGGGAAAAATTCTCAAAATATCTTACAAGCGGTCTGCTTGCTGATTCTCTTGGTCCCATGGTGGCTGTGGCGTATCTTAACCATGGAGGGTTTTATTTTCCCGATTATGTGGCTGCCTTGGCGGTGGGAATTGCCATAGGCTTTGTTGTTCCACTTGTAGCCGAGCACACTTTCGTAGTATTAAAAGGCTTGAGCCTTTATAATGTTGGATGTACCGTTGGTTTTGTGGCAATTGCTTTTGTGCCCATAGAGCAGGGGTTCGGCATTAATTTTTATGGCGAGGGCTGTTGGACCTCCGGCAGAAGAATTGGCTTTATAATACTTATGTATGCCATAGCCGCGGGATTTATATTGGCCGGATACTTAAAAGACCGAGAAAATTCCTTTAAAAATTACAAAAACCTTCTTAAACGTCCTGGAAATGCAAAATATAATTTTGCCGAGCTTGACGGAATGGGTGCTGTGCTTATAAACATGGGTGTAAATACTTTTATATGCACTACCTACATACTTGCCATAGGCGGAGACTTATCGGGAGGAACAATAGGTCCAATATTCACAATAATAGGTTTCAGCGCGCAGGGCAAGCACGCCAGAAACATAGCTCCCATAATTTTGGGTTGCTTTTTAGGCGCTGTTATTAACCCGTCGGCAAGCCCAACAACGGAAGGCGTTCAAATGGGTACTTTTCTTGGAACAACACTGGCTCCAATGAGCGGAACATACGGGGCCATAGCCGGAATAATAACTGGAATGCTTCATTCTTTTGCCGTTATTAGAACGGGAGCCTGTTATGCGGGAGCCAACCTTTACAACAACGGTTTCTGCGGAGCTGTTGTTATGACGGTGCTTTATCCGGTTTTCAGGCACTTTTTTAAAGAAAACACATACAGCGAGCCTTCTAACAGCATGAGGCCCAAAATGCCTGAAACAAAGGGCAAGTTTGGAGATACTGCGTTAAAATAATTTTTTGAAATTTTTAAAAAATGCTATTGACACAAAATAGTTTGTGTGATAATATCGAACACAACAATTAAATTAATTTTACAACACTGTGATAAGGAGTAGTAAGTCTTTGGAACTCTTCAGAGAGGCGTCGGATGGTGAAAGGCGTTGGGTGAATAGGGCTGAACTCGCCTTTGAGTGTTCCGCTGAAAGCAAGGATAAATCCCTATGATAGGCAGGAACGGAAGCCGACCGTTATAGCGGCAGGATATCGGTTTTAAAGCCCGTATCCGTATGAGTGTACTCCATAGGAGTAAATTAGAGTGGTACCGCGGAAGCTAAAGCCTTCGCCTCTTAAAAAGAGGTGAAGGCTTTTTTGTTTTCCATGATTCGTGTTCTTCGGCCGAGAACATGAGTGTGGTGCCGAAAAAGGCGCAGCATTGTTGTAAAAAATAAGATTAAAAAGGAGCGTTTTAAAATGATGAATTATACCAAATACAGACCTTATCCAACAATGAATATGCCTGACAGAAAATGGCCGAACACGGTTATCACAAAGGCCCCCATATGGTGCAGCGTAGACCTTAGGGACGGCAATCAGGCCCTTGAGATACCAATGAGTCTTGATGAGAAAATTGAGTTTTTTAAATTCCTTGTTAAAACTGGATTTAAAGAAATTGAGATAGGTTTTCCGGCGGCCAGCGACACAGAGTTTGAGTTTGCCAGATACCTTATAGAAAACAATATGATACCAGATGACGTTACGGTTCAGGTTCTTACCCAGTCAAGGCCGCACATAATTAAAAAAACATTCGCAGCTTTAAGAGGAGTTAAAAGGGCTATAGTACACCTTTATAACTCAACTTCAACCCTTCAAAGGGACGTTGTTTTCCACAACTCTAAAGAAGCTACTACTGCCCTTGCCGTATCGGGAGCGGAGCTTCTTATGGACGAGGCCGCTAAACAGCCTGAAACGGAGTTTATTTTCCAATATTCTCCTGAAAGCTTTACGGGAACCGAGACAGACTACGCCGTTGAGATTTGCAACGCCGTAATTGATGTTTGGAAACCTACGCCTGAGAAAAAAATCATAATAAACCTTCCGTCTACCGTTGAAATGGCAACGGCCAATGTTTACGCCGACCAGATAGAATATTGCTGCCGCAATATAAAATGCCGCGACAGTGTAATTATGAGCCTTCACGCTCATAACGACAGAGGTCTTGCGGTTGCCGAAACAGAGTTTGGAATTATGGCAGGCGCCGACAGAGTTGAAGGCACGCTTTTTGGAAACGGAGAGAGAACAGGAAACACAGATATTATGACAGTTGCCATGAATCTTTTCTCTCAAGGAATTGACCCAGAGCTTGACTTCTCTAATATTGACGACGCTGTTGAGGTTTATGAAAAGCTTACAAGAATGACTGTTCACCCAAGACACCCATATGCCGGAGCCCTTGTTTACACAGCTTTCTCAGGCTCTCATCAGGACGCCATAAGAAAGGGCATGGAGGCTATGAAATCTCATCCTGAAAGGTGGGAGGTTCCTTATCTTGCGATTGACCCTAAGGACGTTGGAAGGACATATGACCCTATTGTTCGTATAAACAGCCAGTCTGGAAAGGGCGGAGTTGCCTTTATACTGGAGCAGAACTTTGGTTTATACCTTCCAAAGGCTTTCCAGCAGGATTTCAGCCTTGTTATAACAAAGCTCTCTGACGTTAACCACAAAGACGTTGAGCCGCAGGTGATATTCGACAAATTTAACGATGAGTATGTTAACATAACAGAGCCGGTTAAGCTTATAAGCTATAAGGAAATCCTTGAAGGCGGGGACAATGTTTCCATTGAGGCAAAAATTGTTGACAATGGAGAGGAAAAAACAATAACCGGAAGCGGAAACGGAATTATTGACGCTTTCTGCCATGCTATGGTTAAGTATACAGGCATAGATTTTGAAATTGTAAATTACAGCGAGCACTCTATGGAATACGGCACTAAATCAAGGGCCATATCATATATACAGCTTTCAACTTCAAAGGGAAAGGTTTATTTTGGAGCCGGAATTAGCAGCAACATAACGGAATCATCCCTTAGGGCTGTTGTAAGCGCGGCAAATAAAATTTTAGCGTAAAAAGCGTAAAAAGGAGGAATTTTAAAATGGGAATGACTATGACACAAAAAATTTTGGCCTCTCACGCTGGCCTTGAAAGCGTAAGGGCGGGGCAGCTTATAGAGGCTAATCTTGATATAGTAATGGGCAACGACATAACAACAGCCGTTGCCATTAAGGAATTTGCCAAAACAGGGGCAAAAAGTGTTTTTGACAAGGAAAAGGTTGTAATAGTTCTTGACCACTTTACTCCAAACAAGGATATAAAAGCCGCGGAGCAATGCAAATGTTCAAGAGAATTTGCCCATGAAAAGGAAATTAAAAATTTTTTCGACGTTGGACAAATGGGAATTGAACATGCCCTTCTGCCTGAAAAAGGCATTGTCTCTCCAGGACAGATAATTATAGGAGCCGATTCCCACACATGTACATATGGAGCTTTGGGAGCTTTCTCAACAGGTGTTGGAAGTACCGACATGGCCATAGGCATGGCAACAGGAAGGGCTTGGTTCAAGGTTCCGGCGGCAATTAAATTTGTTCTTACCGGCAAACCTGCGCCGTATGTAAGCGGAAAAGACGTAATACTTCACATTATAGGAAAAATAGGCGTTGACGGCGCTTTATATAAATCAATGGAATTTGTAGGCGACGGCCTTAACTATCTTTCAATGGACGATAGATTTACAATGGCCAACATGGCTATTGAAGCGGGAGCCAAAAATGGCATATTCCCAGCTGACGACAGGGCTTGCGAGTATGCCAAAGAGCATGGCGCCAAAGAGCCTGTAAGGTTTGAGGCTGACCCTGACGCCGTTTATGATGAGGTTATAACAATAGATTTAAGCGCCTTAAGGCCTACAATATCATACCCGCACCTTCCGGAGAACACAAAAACCGTTGACGAGGCTGAAAAAGACCATGTTGTTATAGACCAGGTTGTTATCGGTTCATGCACAAACGGAAGACTTGAGGACATGAAGATAGCCGCAGATATATTAAGAGGCAGACAGGTTAACAAAAATGTAAGAACAATAGTTATACCGGCCACACAGCAGATTTATCTTGACTGCATAAAGCTTGGCTATGCCGAGGATATTGTAAGGGCCGGAGCCGTTTTAAGCACGCCTACATGCGGACCATGCCTTGGCGGACATATGGGCATACTGGCTTCAAAAGAAAGATGTGTTTCAACAACAAACAGAAACTTTGTTGGAAGAATGGGCGCTAAGGATTCGGAAGTTTATTTGGCAAGTCCGGCAGTGGCAGCCGCTTCGGCAATAGCCGGATACATTACAAGCCCAGAAAATATTTGATTGGAGGATTGCTTACATGAACGCTGAGGGAAGAGTTTTTAAATATGGTGACAATGTTGATACTGATGTAATAATTCCGGCCAGATACCTTAATGTGTCCGACGGAAACGAGCTTGCAAAATACTGCATGATTGACATAGACGACCAGTTCGCGTCAAAGGTTCAAAAGGGCGACATTATAGTTGCCGGAAAGAACTTCGGCTGCGGCTCATCAAGAGAGCACGCCCCTTTGGCTATTAAATGCGCCGGAATCTCGTGCGTAATAGCGCCTACATTTGCAAGAATATTTTTCAGAAACTCAATAAATATAGGGCTTCCAATTATGGAGTGTCCTGAAGCTGCCGATGATATAAAAGACGGTGACAAAGTGTCCGTTGACTTTTCAACAGGCGTTATAACAAATGAAACAACGGGGAAAACCTACAAAGCTGAGCCGTTTCCGGAGTTCATGCAAAAAATAATAGCCTCCGGCGGACTTGTTCAGTATGTTTCGGAAAGCATAAATAAATAACAAGGGAGTGTTTTTTGTGGGAGTTTATAATATAGCCGTTATAAAAGGCGACGGCATAGGTCCTGATATTGTTGAACAGGCTCAAAAGGTTATCAAAAAGGTTGGAGAAAAGTTCGGCCACACTTTCAATATGACTGAGGTTCTTGCCGGAGGAGCCGCCATTGACGCCGTTGGAACACCTTTGCCTAAGGAAACTGTTGATGTGTGCAAAAAAAGCGATTCGGTGCTTTTAGGCGCCGTTGGAGGCCCTAAATGGGACAGTCTTCCGGGAGAAATGAGGCCGGAAAGAGGCGCTCTTTTGGGCTTAAGAAAAGAGCTTGCCCTTTACGCCAATTTAAGGCCGGCAATTATGCACAAGGCCCTTGCCAACGCAAGTCCCATTAAACAGGAGATTATAGGCGACAGCCTTGACATACTTGTGGTTAGAGAGCTTACGGGAGGCATCTATTTTGGCGAGAAAGGCCACAGGGAAGGAAAATACGGCGACGAGGCATATGACGTTGAAAATTACAGTCCATTTGAGGTTGAGAGAATAGCTAAAATTGCCTTTGACGCGGCCATGAAAAGAAATAAAAAGGTTACAAGCGTAGATAAGGCCAATGTTCTTGAAAGCTCAAGGCTTTGGAGAAAAACCATTGAGGAAGTGGCTAAAAATTATCCTGATATTGAACTGGAGCACATGTATGTTGATAACGCCGCCATGCAGCTTGTAAGAAATCCAAAACAGTTTGACGTTATAGTTACGTCAAACATGTTTGGAGATATTCTTTCAGACGAGGCCAGCCAAATTACAGGCTCCATAGGAATGCTTCCGTCAGCCAGCCTTGGCGAGGGAGCTTTTGGAATGTATGAGCCTATCCACGGCTCGGCTCCGGATATAGCCGGACAGGATATAGCAAATCCTCTTGCCACAATACTTTCGATTCCTATGATGCTTAGGTATTCATTCGGTCTTTCAAAAGAGGCCGACGCCGTTGAGGAAGCGGTTACGAAGGTTCTTGATAAAGGCATAAGAACCGTTGACATAGCCGAAAAAGGCGAGGCCTATGTGGGAACAAAGGCCATGGGCGACGCTGTTTGTGATGAGATTTGAATAAAAACATCATTTTAAGATTCCTTTTATATATGCCGCTCCATATTTTTGGGGCGGCTTTGTCTATTAATGCCCTTAAATAATTAGTTAAGTGGTATAATAGATTATATAATTTATTGAGTAATTGCTTGGTTTTGGGGGATATAAATATATAATATAGATTTTTGAATTTTTATTTTATTAGGGGTGCGGCTGAATGGCTTCAAAATTTATGTTTTTAAAAATTTTATTTTTAAAAATGGCTAATCGTTTTGTTGAAGACGATATAGGTTCTTTAGCGGCGGCCCTTTCATATTATATGATTTTTTCCTTTTTCCCTATACTTATAATAATGAGCATTATACTTGGGCGCCTTGGCATATCGGCTCAGCAGTGGCAGATTATGCTGGGAAATATACTGCCGGAGGATGTTGTGGATATAGCGCTTAAATATCTTAGCTTTGTAAACTCCACAGGCAGCGTTAAGGTGCTTTTGGCAAGCCTTGTGTTTACCATATATTTTCCGGTGCGTGCTGTTAAAAAGCTTATGGACGGTATAAACCACGCCTATAACCGAGAGGGCAGGAACGGCTTTATAAAGAAATATTTGTCGGTGCTTGTTTTTGCCATGTGTGTTTATGTTATGGTTATATTTTCAATAGTTATACTTTCCGTTGGCGAAAGGGCCGCCGAGGTTTTGCTTAGGGCATTGGGCCTTCCTATTGATTTTGCCCAGATATGGGGGTATGTTAGATTTATAGCCTTGTGGCTTATAGGCAACGGAATGGTTTTGGCCCTTCATTATATTTCCCCAGAGGAAAAAATGCGTATAAGATATATGATTCCCGGCTGTGTGCTTTCGGTAAGCATATGGACCCTTGTATCGGCGATTTTTTCATATTATGTTAAATATATAGGAAGATACTCAATTTTATACGGTTCCATAGGGGCTGCCATGATACTTTTGTATTGGCTTTATATTACCGCAATAATACTTTTAATGGGCGCGGAGTTTTCCAGCGTTTTAAGAGAAATCAGAAGTGTTAGAAGTTAAAGCTGGGCAAATTTTTATATTTATTAGGAATAGAATTTGAGTTTGAAAGTGTCTTTATAAACACAGCAGGTGTATCGGAAAAAATATAGGTGTTTATGTAATCTATAAAATCCTTCTCGTTGTAATAAAAAACCCCATTTTTAATATACTTTTTAGCCGATGGACTGTTTTTAAGATAGTTGCAGCAAAAGTCAAGACAGTATTCCTCAAGATTATCAGCCAGCTTGTCAGGAACTGAATAAACAGACGGCGCGTTGTCGGCGCTTAAAATTATATATTTCATAAATACTCCTTTTTAATGTAAATATAATATTTGGCCTTATAATTATATCATATAAGTGATAAAAGGGGAATTTTGGGCATTGTTTCAACGTAAAAATAAAGTTTATGGTAGGTCAACGGCAGCACTTTATTTGACAGCAGGTTGATTTTTCTATATAATTAAATAATAGACAATTTTTTAACTCAGCAAGCAACTGAAAGAGGTTACGGTTTATGGAATTAAAAGAGTGTATAAATTTTTTGTTGTCTGCGGCGCAGCACAATGTTTTTCAATATCTTAACGTAAGGCTGTCATCCCTTGGCGTAACGCCGTCACAATACAGCGTTTTAAGCTGCCTTTGGGGAAGAAGCCACGCCACTCCAAAGCAGTTGGCCGAGATACTTGGGATAGAAACATCAACCGTTTCCGGACTTTTGGACAGACTGCAAAAAAACGGGCTTATTGACAGAATTGTAAACAGTGAGGACAGAAGAGAGGTTCAGGTTATAGCAACCCAAAAGGGGCGCGACTTGGAGGGGCCGGTTACGGAAATTATAGATGATGTTAACGCCAGAGTGCTTAAGAATTTTACTCCGGAAGAAGTGGAGAAGCTTAAAAGCGCTTTAAGAAGCATTGCGGCGGGGAATTTTGATGAGGCCTGACGTGTTGTTATAAACGTTGTGGCCGGTTTTATGTGTTTAATAAAGAGGCATAATTGTTTGTGTCTCCTTATAAAAGGAGGAATGCGTTATGAGCAATAACAAAACGATTATTACAATAGGACGGCAATATGGCAGCGGAGGAAGAAAAATTGGCAAGCTTCTTTCCGAGAGACTTGGAATGCCGTTTTATGATAAGGAGCTTTTAACTGAGGCTGCCAAAAAAAGCGGCTTTTGCGAGGAGATTTTTCATGAAAACGATGAAAAGCCGGCCGGAAGCTTTTTATATTCGCTTGTAATGGGCACAGGAGCTGCGGCTACAGCCGACGCTATGCCACTTGATAACAAGCTTTTTCTTGCCCAGTTTGATACTATAAAGGATATAGCCTCAAAAGGACCATGCGTAATTATAGGACGCTGTGCCGACTATGCCCTTGAGGATTATAAAAACGTACTTAACGTGTTTATATATGCCGATATGGAAGATAAGAAAAAACGTGCCGTTGAGGAATATGGCCTTAAGGCTAAAAACATAGAGGACGCCATTATAAAAACAGATAAAAAAAGAGCCAGTTATTATAACTTCTACTCAGGAAAAAAATGGGGCGTGGCCGGAAGCTATGACCTTTGTATAAACAGCAGTAAATTTGGCATAGAAAAAACAGTTGACTTTATAGTGGACTGCGTTAACGAGCTTAATAAATGATTATAAAAAATAAAACGGCTGAAAAGCCGTTTTATTTTTTCCAGCCGGACATACTGTCAATCATACTGCTTATACGGTCGCTGTCAAGCTTTTCCTTAACAGCTTTTTTTATGTAGTCTTCAACTCCATATCCCACAGACTTAACATAACTTTCAAGCTCACTATAAAATTCTTTGTCAAAGGATACGGAAACCTTTTTTACGGTGGGTTTTGCTGTTTTTTTAGCACTTGTTGATTTTTTTGCCCTGTTTTCAGCCATTTTTATCACCTTTTTTATAAATTTCTACACTTTTGATAAATTCTTTAGCCAAAGAGGAATATCCGTATGAGTTTAATATTGAGATTATATCATTCAACGTGCCGTCAGTTTCCTCAAACATTCCACTGGAGCAGTCGCTTTCGTCAACACATAAAAGAAGATTATCTTTTGATTTGAGCTTAACTGACAGTTGGTTTATTCCGGAATCATAAAAAACAAGAGTGAAACCAAGTTTATCATGCCACGAGTTTTTTAATAAAAATTCTCTGTTAATTTTCAATACTATCACCTTTATTTACGGGCGTTTTGGACAGTCTTAAATATAACACTATTCCTATGGCAAAAATAATTGCCGAAACAACCTGTGAAACAGGTATTCCCATAGAGCCTATTAAAAGCTGGTCTGTTCGCAAAGATTCCACAAAAAATCTGATGATTCCATATCCAATTAAATAAAGGGCTCCTATTTGACCATGAAATTTTTTGTGTTTTCTTAAAATTATAAGGAGTATAAACAAACACAAATTTAAAGAGGATTCGTATAAAAATGTTGGGTGAACCTGTATATATGACGCTCCGTTTATGTTTATTATGTGCTCGGCTACGCCTGAGGGTATATTCGGCACCTGCTCGGATAAATATCTCATTGCAAATAAACTGTCGGTATAGCCGCCAAAGGCCTCGCGGTTAAAAAAGTTTCCCCAGCGGCCGCAGATTTGGCCCAAAAGTACGCTTGGTATAACT
>CAJFUS010000198.1 GCA_904420235.1 Candidatus Neoanaerotignum tabaqchaliae | reverse complement strand
CGCAAATGCGCTCATAACCAACGGTGTTTTCAACACCTTTAAAATCAGCTGCGGCTCCGCCTTTCGCTGTTTTTATAAACAACTCCTAAAGGAGTTGTTTTGTTGGTTACATTATAAAACCCCAAACGGTTGTGTATCCGCTTGGGGTTAATTATCAGTTTTTGATTATAATTTTTAAATAAAAATTAGTTTTCCATAGCCTTGGCTACTTCCTCGGCAAAGTTCTCCTCTTTCTTCTCAAGGCCCTCGCCTGTTTCATAGCGGGCAAAACGTGAAAGCTTAATGTCGGCGCCAACAGCCTTGGCAACAGAATCGATATACTGCTTAACAGTCATATCGCCGTCTTTAACATAGGCCTGCTCAACAAGGCAGAATTCCTTAAGCTCTTTTTTAAGTCTTCCTGTAACCATTTTCTGAAGGATTTCTTCCGGTTTATTGGCGTTTTTAGGGTCCTCCTGAGCCTGTTTAACAAGAATCTCCATTTCATGGTCAATAAAATCCTGAGGAACGTCCTCTGTTGCGATAAACTTAGGGTTAAGAGCGGCAATCTGCATTGCTATATTCTTTCCAAGCTCCTCAAGCTCATCAGCCTCTTTAGCGCAGATAAGCTCTACAAGAACGCCGATTCTTCCGCCGCCATGGATATAAGAAACAAGTCTTCCGCTTTCTGTTCTAACGAACTTCTCATAGCGTCTTATTTTAAGATTCTCGCCTATAACGGCAACTTCCTGGCTAAGGGCCTCGGCAACAGTAACCGAAGGGTCAGCGTTCCACTGCTCGGCAAGGAAAGCGTCCATATTAGCGGCGTCAGAAGCTATGGCCTGCTGAGCCACCTGGTCAACATACTCTCTGAAAACGGCGTTTTTAGCAACAAAGTCTGTTTCGGAGTTAACCTCAACAAGAACGCCTGTCTTATTGTCGTCAGTTATAGAAGCGTATACAATGCCTTCAGCAGCAATTCTTCCGGCTTTTTTAGCCGAAGCGGCAAGACCCTTTTCCCTTAAAATTTCAACAGCCTTGTCCATATCTCCGTCGGCCTCGGCAAGTGCTTTTTTGCAGTCAAGCATTCCAACGCCTGTGCTCTCTCTTAATTCTTTAATCATAGCAGCGGTAATTGCCATTTTATTTATCCTCCTTAGTGTGTTCAAAATTATTAAAAATAAGAAATTATTTAAAAGGCTTCAGCCAAAGCGCCCTTGGCTGAAGCCAATATGTCTGAAAAAATTACTCAGCGTCGGCTGAAACAGTTTCCTCAGCTGCTTCCTCAACAGCGTCCTGTTCGCCCTGCTTTGCCTCGATAACAGCGTCGGCTATTTTTCCGGCAATAAGTTTTACGGCACGGATAGCGTCGTCGTTGCCAGGAATTACATAGTCAACTTCCTCTGGGTCGCAGTTTGTGTCAACTATGGCCACAACAGGAATTCCAAGAATGTGAGCTTCCTGAATAGCTATTCTTTCTTTTCTTGGGTCAACAATGAACATAACGTCAGGAATTCTTGTCATTTCTTTAATTCCGCCGATATTGTTCTCAAGCTTCTCTTTCTCATGAAGAAGACCGGCAACCTCTTTTTTGGAAAGCACGTCAAAAGTTCCGTCCTCCTGCATCTGCTCAAGCTCTTTAAGCCTTGCGATTCTTGTTTTAATTGTAGAGAAGTTTGTAAGCATTCCGCCAAGCCATCTTTGGTTTACATAGAACATACCGCATCTCTCGGCCTCTTCCTTAATTGAGTCCTGAGCCTGTTTCTTTGTTCCAACAAAAAGAATTTCTCCGCCGTTTGCGATTATGTCGGCTACGGCAAAATATGCCTCGTCAATTTTCTTAACTGTTTTCTGAAGGTCGATAATATAAATTCCGTTTCTCTCGGCAAAAATGTAAGGAGCCATTTTAGGGTTCCATCTTCTTGTCTGGTGTCCAAAATGAACACCGGCCTCCAATAACTGCTTCATTGAAATAACACTCATTTTTAAATCCTCCTTGGTTAATCCTCCCCATTTCCACAGTCCGGAAAACCCTTTTAGGGCACCACGCCGGCAACGGAAATAGGTGCGTTTTCAGTAACGATAGGTATTTTACCATATTATCCATTAAAAAACAAGTACGAAAACTGTAAAATATAATGTTACTCGGCTTTATTTTGCTCCGCGTCCTCGGAATATCCGCATTTTTCGTTGGAGCACACTATTTTAACGTTTTTCGTGCCCTTCTCAACCATATAGCTGCCGCATTTAGGGCATTTTTTCTCCACTGGCTTGTTCCAGCTTATAAAAGAGCATTTATCCGGATTATTCTCGCAGCCGAAATATTTTCTTCCTTTTTTAGTCTTTTTAATAAGCACTTCTCCGCCGCAGAAAGGACATTTAACACCGGCGCTTTCAAAAAGCGGCTTGGCGTTGGAGCAGGCCGGAAAATTGGGACAAGCCAAAAACTTGCCGTATCTGCCGTATTTTATAACCATATTGCTGCCGCATTTTTCACATATTATATCCGTAACCTCGTCTTTTATAACAACCTTGCTTAATTTTTCCTGGGCGTTTTTAAGTTCCGAGGCGAATATAGGATAGAAACCTCTTATAATTTCCTTCCACTCCAGCTTGCCTTCCTCAATGCTGTCAAGGTCGGCCTCCATTGCCGCCGTAAAATCGGCGTTTACTATGTTCTCGAAATATTTCTCCATTATCTCGTTAACGGCCTCACCCAGCTCCGTTGTGCAGAAAAGCTTCTTTTCCTTAACAACATAGTTTCTGGCTATTATTGTGGCTATTGTTGGCGCATAGGTGCTTGGCCTTCCAACGCCTATTTCCTCAAGGGTTTTAATAAGGGACGCGTCCGAAAACCTTGGGGGCGGCTGCGTAAAATGCTGAAGCGGGCTTATTTTGGCTGCCTTAAGATTTTCGCCCTCATTTACCTCAGGAAGAAGAGAAGCTTCTTGGTTCTCGTCAACCCTGTTGTATATTTTAAGGAACCCGTCAAAGGCCAAAACCGAGCCAGAGGCTTTAAAAACATGTTCTCCCGCCTTAAGGGTAATTGCCTGGGTCTCATACTCGGCCGGCGCCATTTGGCAGGCTATGGCCCTTTCCCATATAAGCTTATAAAGCTTATACTGTTCCTTTGTAAGTGAATCCTTAAGGCTTTCCGGCTCTATTGATGCGTGGGTTGGCCTAATGGCCTCGTGGGCGTCCTGAGCATTGTTTTTTGACTTGTAAACAATTCTCTCGGCTGATAAATATTTATCACCCACATTTTCAGTTATATATCCCTTTATGTCCTCATAGGCGTCATCGGAAATCCTTACGGAGTCCGTTCTTATATATGACACAAGACCTATTGTGCCTTGGCCCTTCACGTCAACGCCCTCATAAAGCTGCTGAGCCACCATCATTGTTTTTTGGGCCGTAAAATTAAGATACTTGCTGGCCTCCTGCTGCATTGTGCTTGTTGTAAAGGGCGGCATTGGCTTTCTCATTCTTCTGCCCTTTTTAATTTCCGCCACGTTAAAAGCCTCGTTTTTAACGTCCTCAACAACTTCCATAGCCTCGCTCTCATTTGAAAGCTCCGCCTTTTTGCCGTCTTTGCCGTAATACTTTGCCGTAAACTTTTCGTTGCTTACCGAACGCATTTCCGCTTCTATTGTCCAATACTCATCAGGTATAAACGAGCGTATCTCGTCCTCTCTGTCGCATATCAGCTTAAGGGCCACCGACTGCACCCTTCCGGCGCTAAGCCCCCTTTTAACCTTGCTCCACAAAAGGTTGCTTATTTTATATCCCACAATTCTGTCAAGAACCCTTCTTGCCTGCTGTGCGTTAACAAGGTTCATGTTTATGTCCCGCGCCTGCTCTATGGACTTTTTAACGGCGTTTTTTGTTATTTCGTTAAATGTGATTCGGCTGTAATTTTTGTCCTCAAGGCCCAAAGCCGCAACCAAGTGCCAGCTTATGGCCTCGCCCTCACGGTCGGGGTCAGTTGCAAGATAGACCTTGTCAGCCGTTTTTATTTCTTTCCTCAGTTTGGCCAAAAGCTCTCCTTTGCCCCTTATGGTGATGTACTTGGGCTCAAAATCGTGCTCTATATCAATAGCCAGCTGGCTTTTGGGCAAATCCCGCACATGACCCATTGAGGCCTCTATTTTATATTTTGTGCCAAGAAATTTTTTTATGGTTTTGGCCTTTGCCGGAGACTCAACTATAACAAGATGTTTAGTTTTGGCTTTGGCGGCGGCCGCAGTTTTATCAGAATTTTTAGCCATTCCAACACACTCCATAATTACATATTTACTTTATGATAAACCTGTCCCCCGGCAGCTTTTGAATAAATCCCCTAATTTCAAGCATAAGCAAAAGGGCCTGAAGTTTCTGCACGGGGAAACCAGTTTTATTAAGTATATACTCAAGCCTTACTGGCTCCATACCGATAAAATTAAGGACTTTTTGCTCCTCGGCGCTTAAAACGCTTTCT
>CAJFUS010000197.1 GCA_904420235.1 Candidatus Neoanaerotignum tabaqchaliae | reverse complement strand
TGTATTTATTTCAACAGACTACTTTAACTCACTTCCAGCCGAGTATCAAACAGCCGTACAGGAAGCTGCTACTGAGGCTGTTCCTTACCAGAGAGAGCAGATTGATGAGCAGAATGTAACAGGACTTGAGTCACTTCAGGCTGCCGGAATGGAAGTTAACGAGCCGGAAAAAGAACCTTTTAAAGATGCAACAAAGGTAATATATGATGAGTATGTAAAGGACGGCGCTGGTTGTGTATCGCCTGACATTTACAGCAGAGTTATGGAAGTTGTAGAAGCAAACTAATTTTTATAAATTGCTAAACTTTATTTAATAGCCTCTGAAAGGATTTTTACCCCTTATATAATCCTTTTTTACAAGCCTGGTAAACCCCCGGGCTTGTTTTTTTGTATATAGTAAACCGATAGGTATGCCTATCGGTTATAAATTAATTTGAGCAAATTATTCGGCTGTTTTTAAATCTATTTCGTTAAGGGTTTCTTCAAGCATTTCGGCAGCGTCTGTAACGCAGCTGTGACAATCTCTTAAAACTGTTCCTGTCTCAATTCCCTTAAGCTGTTTGCACACTATTGCGTGATTTTTTTTGATAAACTGGTTTGATATTTTTGAGCAAAGAATCCTTGCGTCTTTTTTGCTTAGTCCAGCTTGTTTCGCTTTAAGTCCAGCTATCATTACAGCCGCCGAAACAGCACCGCAGCTACCTTCCATATTTCCCATTCCTATGCCAAAGCCAGATGTAAGATTTAAAAGAGTTTCCTCGTCAATGCCAACCGCCTTGCTATAGGCACAAGCTACGGCCTGTGCGCAATTATATCCATTTTTATGATTAAACGCCGCTTTTTTTATTCTGTTTTCTTCCATTTTTTTTCTCCTTTTTAAAATTTACGCTAATAGCTTTAGTACTTAAGCATTTTACAACATAAACATTGTTTTGTGAATAGAAAAAGAAAAATATAATTTGGTGAATATTAAGTTATGTGAAGGTATGATTTTTAAATATTTTATAAAGCTTAACCTAATATTAAATTTTTAAGGTTATTAAATTAAAATTCTAAAAAAATATATTGTTTTGAACTGCCGAAAAATCAATGTAAGGTATTGAAATATAGAATTTAAAAAATACTGAACGTAAATTTTGTTGAGCAATTAAAATCACAAGGTTTAATTGCTGACAGGAGTTTATCTTTTTCAAGAAAATAAATAAGCCGTGTTTCCACGGCTTATTGTTTCGATTATTATAAATTCATGCTGGCCATTGTATTGGCGGCGTATGGCATTATGTATGTTGATAATCTTTCTTTTCCTGTAAGCTTTTTAGCTAATTCTATGGCTTCCTCAACAGTTGCGGCTGTATGAATGTCAGTTTTGGCGAACATTTCTGGTTTCATGCTTGATACAAGTATAAAGTGAATTTGTGAGCCTACTTCAAAAAGCCTGAATCCTGTGAAACGGCCAATACCAAAATTGTCGCGCAGATAAATTTCGCGGTCGAGCATATTGTCAAACTCAAAAGCAAATTTTTCTGTATCAGGGTTTCCAAATCCCTCTCGGCATTCTGAAACAAGTATAAGAACGCCGTCTTTCGGCTTAATTGCGCCTATGGCATTAAATACAGGTTTAACTCCCTGGTAGAAGTTTATGTCTTTTGGGTATCCGCAAGCAGACGCTATAACAAGGTCGGCCTTCTGGTCTATCTTAACTCCGTCTATTTTTTTAACTAAAGCGGCGGCTTCTTCGTGAGCCTTTATTATATCTCCGGCAAAGCAGGCGGCTATTTTTTGCTCGCTGTCAACAACGGAGTTTACTATAAATGATATTTTGGCAAATTTAGCGGCCTCTATCATATCCATGTTAATAGGATTTGTTTCATCAAAAATGCCGCAGGCACATGTTTCAACAGCTCCGCTTCCGGCAGGGCCCGGCTTAAAATACATTTTGTGGTTATAATTTATTGTTGAGCGGCTTGATATTCCGGGAAGAACCATTTTTCTTCCGCCGCCAAAGCCGGCTATGAAGTGGAATACAACTCCGCCAACAAGTATTCTGTGGTCGCAAGCCATGGCATGAGCATTAACCTGCATTACATTTCCGTATGATGAAACGCCGGTTTCAACAACATCACCGTCACAAAGATGGTTTTCTATTCTAATACGTTTGTAAAGGTCTTCGCCTATAAGATTTATAAAGTCCTCTTTTTCCTGAAGTCTATGAGTACCTACTCCAGATATAAAAAGTATGTCATCATCTTTAACGCCTATTTTGTTAAGCTTTTCAACAAGTATTTTACATATAACTGCTGGTTTTGCCCAAAGTCTTGTAACATCTGGAACAACTATGCAAACTGTCTCTCCTGCTTTAACAATTTCCTCTAATTTTGGAGAACCAATAGGATTTTCTATTGCTTCCCTTATTATTTCTTCTTCGCCTTTATTTGGAATTTCAACTTTGTTAGGCTCAAGGACTTTTATAACGTCCTCCTGAGGGTATTCAAAGTCAACTGTTCCATCGCCATACCTGAAGCTATACTTAGCCATACGGTTTCCTCCTTTTGGTAACCACTATAATTATATTAACAAACACAATTTTATAATAACATTGAACAATTTTTGTGTCAATTAATATATTTTCGGTTTATATGGTTTGAAAAGTAAATGGCTGAAATTACTAAAAGTAAATGGTTCTTTAAGATGATTTTTAGAGGAAAATAAATACATTTTTAAGGATTTTCAATTTCCGCAATTTTTTTCTTAAAATTATATGGCAAAAAATAAAAACGCCTTTTTTAAGGCGTTTTAAATGGACCCGATGGGATTCGAACCCACGGTCTCCGCGTTGCGAACGCGGCGCTTTCCCAGCTAAGCTACGGGCCCATACCAACCATAATTATAACGCTGTTTTTTGTTTCTTACAATGATTTTTTAATTAATTTTGGGAAATTTATTGTAGGTTTGTCAAACATATGTTACACAGACCGCAAATAATCCTTAAGTACCTGATAAGGCGTTTTCCAGCCTAATGGCCGCATG
>CAJFUS010000196.1 GCA_904420235.1 Candidatus Neoanaerotignum tabaqchaliae | reverse complement strand
CCGCGGTTTTTGTGTTATAAAGAGCCGTGTTTTATAGCAACTTGGATTGTATAAATGAATATTTTATTATTAAGCTCATTATTTTAGTTTATTCAAATATTTTAAAACTGTTTGATTTTTGCATATAACTTGTGCAGCTTTCTTTTTAAAGTACAAAGCAACAAATATTCCGCAAAATTCTGAAAATTTCATATCGCAAGAATATATGCAATTTTGTTTTTAGTAATCAAAGAGTTAATTAAAAATTTACGTAAGTCTTAAAAACTTCAAAAATCAGCGTTTCCGGTATTAAATGGCGAACCATTTTCCGCCGTTTCCGCCGCTGTCCTCGCCTATGGCCAGCTTAGGGGCAGAATCGCTTTTGTCAACGCAGTATACGGCGTATCCCTCAAGAGTGTCGCCGGTGTAGAGCTTTCCGCTGAATTTAGGGTCAGGGGCGACAGCATGGTAATAGGCATATTTATCGTCTGAACCGCTGTATGGATTAAAATTATAATCGCCTAAATTTATGTAGCTGTCTTTATCCTGCGACATTACATAGGCCTTTATTTTTACTACAACATATTCCATGCCTGAAGGAGGGTCATCGTTGAACATATTGGCTTTTTTAACCATTTCAAGGGCCTCCGAACCGCGATAGGAGCCTTCAATTGTAACCTCAACTGTGGCGTTTCCCGTAAGTCCGCTTATTGACACCGTTTGAGAGACGCCTATTGGAGCAGGATTTATTTTTGAGTATTCCGCCGCGGCAGATTCCTCTACAGTTTCGGTTTTGCTTCCTATGTAAACTGTTTTGGTATCCCCGTCCCATGTAACTTCTTTTCCAAGGGCCTCGCCTACTGTTCTTACGGGAAGATATGTTGTGCCGTTATACAAAAACGGCTCCTCGCTTGTGGCTATAAGTTTTCCGTCTACAATAAGCTTTATATTGTTGTAGCTTATGGGAATGTTGAGGCTTGCTATTTTGGCATAGGCCGTTGAGGACACGCCGGCTATAATGCATGCAACAGCCGCTCCGATTGCCATATCCTTAATTCTTTTTTTGTTCATATATAATCCCTCCCATAATGTTATTTATTAATCTATTATAACACATGATAGGACTATATGATAAATTTTTCATTGGTTAAAATAATTTTTAATATTGATTTAATTTTTACAATGGCATTTAATTCAGTGGTATTATAAAAACTAAACATCCGATATTAAAACTTAAGGACTGGTTTTAATGTATTTTTTAGGCTGTGTTTGTCCTATTGATTTTTCAGCTTAAGCTATGGTTTAAAAGGTAATACGGCCAAAAACATAATTAGCCGTTTGACTTTAAATTACTGTGCAAATTTGAATTGATGTTAGTTTTTGAAACAAAATTTTTATTTTACATATTTATCGGCGAAACGTTTGCTGAAACGGCAAAAAATAAGCGCCCTTGTATAGTTTAGGGCGCTTGGAATTTATGTTTTTATTATTGAAGTCCGGTTATTTTTATGAAACTTTTGGCCAAATCCGCATTTTTTTCGGCCTCCTCAAGGGTATTGGCAGTTGCCGTAAGATGACCCATTTTACGCTTGTTTTTGCTGGTTTCCTTTCCGTAAACATGAAGTGTTACGCCGGGGATGGAAAGACACTCATCGGCTCCTGTTACAATGGCCTTTCCGGAAGGACCTTCTCCAAGAATATTCCGCATAACGGCCGGCCTTATAAGTGAAGGGTCTCCCAGTGGAAGACCGCTTACGGCCCTTATATGCTGTTCAAACTGACTTGTTACACATGCCTCTATTGTGTAGTGGCCGGAGTTGTGTGGTCTTGGAGCCACCTCGTTTATGGCTACATCGCCATTGGGGGAAACAAACATCTCAACGCAGAACATACCCACACCGTCGAATACTTCCATAACCCTTTTTGCCAGGTTCATGGCGTTTTTTGTTGTTTCGTCCGATATGGCGGCAGGAACCCTTGTTTTGTTAAGTATGCTGTCCTCATGTATGTTTTCGGCCACAGGGTAAACCTTTATATCTCCGTTTATGGCACGGCAGGCAAGAACCGATATTTCCATTGTGAAGGGATAAAATTTTTCGGCCATAAGCGGAAGCTGTCCGCCGCCAAGGGAGTTGAAGGCGTTTTCGCAGTCGGAGGCGTCTTTAACCAAGTGGTTTCCCTTTCCGTCATAGCCGCCGGTGCAGGATTTAAGCATAAAAGGATAGCCATATTCATTGCCGGCGTTTTTTATATCCTCAACTGAGGACACCGCCATAAAATCCGGAACCGGAATGCCATCGCTTTTAAGAAGCGTTTTTTGACTGAACTTGTTTTGTATTATTTTAAGGCTTTTGGCTGTTGGATATATCTTTTTGCCCTCGTTTTCAAGCTGTTCAAGAACATCGGCGTTTATGTGCTCAAACTCGTATGTAACAACGTCGGATTTTTCGGCAAGAAGCCTTATGGCTTTTTCGTCCTCAAAATCGGCCACTATGTGCTCGTCAACTATGGAATGGGCAGGGCAGTGAAGGGTTGGGTCGAGAACGGTTATATAAAAGCCCATTTTTTTGGCCTCAAGTATCATCATTTGGCCAAGCTGTCCGCCGCCTATTATACCTATTTTTTTATGTATGTTTTGTTTCAGCATATTTTTTTCCTCCGCGATTTTATTGTTGAGTATAGTATACATAATGAAAGCGTAATAGAATACACGCTTATTATTCTCATTAAGTAGGCCGCTCCTATTGAGCCTATTCCAAGAATGGCCATAGTGTGGTCGGCTATATTCATAACGAAACAGTGTGAAAGATATATATAATAGCTTGATACATCTATGCCTTTAATAAGTTTCATAAATGGAACATTCAGCTTTGAAAGGCGCAGGAACAGACCATAAAGAAAAAGTATGGCGAAAACGCAGTATAAAACATGCAGATTTTCGAGATAAGGAAAATACATTCCTTTGGCGAATGAGCCGTAGCTTAAGCAGGCGTCAAATGCCGCCGCAGTAATAAAAAGCAGGGTCGAAAGCGGGAAAAGTCTTTTTATTGCGGTTTTAAATTTTTCATAGTGCAGTCCGGCGCAGCAGCCGAATATCCAATAAAACAGATATGTGGTGAATATTCTGTCGTAATATCTGAAACTTTGGCCCAGTATGGAAGGAAGGTATGCCTTAGCCAAGACCATAATTGCCATTGAGCCGATTATGAGTATTGCAGGATGTATTTTTTTAACAAGAAGTATCCATAAAGGCATTAATATATAATATTGGGTTATGGCTATTATAAAATAAAATGGACTTACTATTGAGCCGTCTAAAAGATACATAATGTAGTCTTTAAGGCTGAAAGGGAAGTAGCCTATGGCACAGAAATAGACATAGTATATCATAACCCACAGAGCGTATGGCAGAAGTATTGTTTTAAGCCTTTTTTTAATGAAAACGCCGTAGTTAAAATTATCACAGCCCTTTAAAAACAGCTTAAGGCCGCTTAAAAATATAAAACCCTGAACCACAAAGGCGCTTAAACGCCAAGGGACCATTACAATTAGGTATTGCAGGCTGTCTTTATTCAGGTTTGACACAGGAGAGCTTGACACATGAATGAATATAACAAGCAAACATAAAAGAACGTTTAAAAATGTTATCTCAACGCGTCTTTTAGAGTTTTCCATGTTTTCAGTCCTTTCCAAGTTTTTATCCGCTTTAGAGTATATCATATTTATTGGCAAAACAACAGCGTAAACTGTTATTAAGTCGTATTTTGAAACTAAAAAAGTATGCAAAATTTATAAAAAATGGTATACTTAGTTAGATAAGCTGTTTTAAAGAATGGGGTGGTACAAAAATGGCTCAAAAAAAGAAGAATGCTTCAAGGGGTTCTAAACCTAAAAGAGTTTCAAGAAGCGGGTCTTCAAAAGGCCGCTCGTCCGGAAAAGGGCAGACGGCAAAAAAGCCTTCAGTTAAAAAACAAATTGATAAAAAACGCTTCGGCGACAGTATATATGACGAGATAGTAGTTTTAGCGCTTATAATAATTTCAGTTATAGTGCTTTTAAGTTTGTGCACGTCGGTTATGGGTATATTCGGCGACGCGGTGAACAATGTTTTTAAGGGCCTTATTGGAATAGGCTCATTTATATTGCCGGTGCTTGTTTCGGTTTTTGGCGTATGGTTTCTTGTGTCGGAAAAAAGAGAAGGGGCTGTTTCAAAGGCCGTTGCAATTGTGATATTTGTTTTGGCTGTTTCTGCCGTAAGCCAAATAATATCCGACAAAACCAGTCTTGCCGAAGGCATTTCACTTTCAAGAAGGATTGGAAGCCTTTATAAAGACGGAAACGGCGCCAACGGCGGGGTTTTAGGCGGAATGCTGGCCTATTTTTTATACCGCTTTGTTGGTTGGGGAAGCTACATAATACTTTTTGCCGCCATAATTATATCCTTTATGCTGGGTACGGGAAAATCGGCCTTTAATGCCATAGGACTTGCATATAACAAAATAACGGAGGCCGTAAAAAGCCGCCGTGAGGCATATGGCAATGATTATGACGATATATATGATGAGGAAGATGAGCCTAAAAGGCCAAAAAAGAAAAAATCCCACAAAAGTGACGAAGAGGAATATGAGCGCAGAATGCGGGAAATGGACAAGTACAACAGCGTTCCAAGACACAAAAAAGGCAATTTTAATATAATAATAAACGGCGAAGAGGGAGCGGCTAAAAAAAGAGGCGTTCCCGTTGTTGATGTTAAGGTTTTTAAGAAGAAAGAGCCCGAGATAGAGGAAGAAAAGAAAGAGGATATTTATGATTTCAGGCTTGATGTTCCAGAAGAGGATGATTTTAAGCTTGGCGAGAACGAGAAATTTATAGAGGTTATAGGTTCCTTTGCGGCCGAGGTTGACGACAAAGCCGAAGATGAGCCGTTAATATTCGGCGTGTTTAACGATGAGGAAAGCAGTCTTAACAGCGCTCCCGACATTGACATTGATGAGCCGGAACTGAATGAGAGTTTAGGGTCTGAAGAAATTGCTGCTGAAGAATCGGTTTCCGAAAGTTCAGAGGGCGTTGATATTGAGAATGTTATTGAAGAAGATGAAGAAGACAAAGCCGTTGATGTTGGTGAAGCGGCTGATACAATCGAATTTGAAGCAGGTTTTGACGAGCCGGAAATTGACGAAGGCCATGGCGCCGAAAATGAGCCTGTTTTGGAAAATCCTTTAAGTGCAGAGGCGGATGAACAAAAAACAGACGAGGAAACCGCTAAGGCAACTGACGAGCCGTCTTCTGAAAATGAAGCCGAAGAAATAGCGCCGGAAGTAGAGCCTGTTAAGAAAGAATATGTTTTCCCGCCAATAGAGCTTTTGGGCAAGGAGCCTTCTTATTCGGGCGGAGAGACAAAAAGCGACATGATGCTTAACGCCAAAAAGTTGGAAGAAACGCTTTCGAGCTTCGGCGTTCAGGCCAAGGTTATACAAATTAACAAAGGCCCTACGGTTACAAGATATGAGCTTACGCCAAGCCAAGGCGTTAAGGTCAGCAAAATAGTTAACCTTGCTGATGACATAGCTCTTAATTTGGCGGCTACGGGCATAAGAATAGAAGCGCCAATACCTGGAAAGGCCGCCGTAGGCATAGAAGTGCCCAACAAAGAGGCACAGTCGGTTTATATGCGTACGGTTATTGAAAGCGACGAGTTTAAAAACGCCAAGTCTAAGGTTACATTTGCCCTTGGCGAGGACATAGCCGGAAACGTTGTTGTTACGGATATAGCCAAAATGCCGCACATGCTTATAGCCGGAGCCACCGGCTCGGGAAAGAGCGTCTGCATAAACACCATAATAACAAGCATACTTTATAAGGCTAAGCCCGACGAGGTTAAGCTTTTGCTGGTTGACCCTAAGGTTGTGGAGCTTAGCGTATACAACGGCATACCACATCTTTTGATACCTGTTGTTACAGACCCCAAAAAGGCGGCCGGGGCCCTTAATTGGGCCGTTAGGGAAATGCTTAAAAGATATAATACATTTGCCGAGTGCAAGGTTAGGGATTTAAAGGGATATAACGCTATGAAGGCCGAAAAGGGCGAAACCGACTTTATGCCGCAGATTGTTATTATAATAGACGAGCTGGCAGACCTTATGATGGCGGCGCCCAACGAGGTTGAGGACTCTATATGCCGTTTGGCGCAGCTGGCAAGGGCGGCTGGAATGCACCTTGTTATAGCCACCCAAAGGCCGTCAGTTGACGTTATAACGGGAGTTATTAAGGCCAACATACCTTCAAGAATAGCCTTTGCCGTATCGTCGGGAATTGACTCAAGAACAATACTTGACACTGTGGGGGCCGAAAAACTTATAGGAAAGGGCGATATGCTGTTTTACCCAACGGGAATGAACAAGCCTTTAAGGGTTCAGGGAGCCTTTGTTACCGACAAGGAAGTTGAAAGCATTGTTGACTTTATAAAGGACGGCGGAGAAACTGTTTACGATAATGAGGTTATTGAGAATATTACGTCTTCTGCCGGAAACGGAGGCGATGGAGAAGAGGAAAAGGACGAGTTTTTCGACAAGGCCGTTGACCTTGTTGTAAGCAAGGAAAAAGCCTCTGTGTCAATGCTCCAAAGGCAGTTCAGAATAGGCTACAACAGGGCCGCGAGAATTGTTGAGGACATGGAAAGAAAAGGAATTGTAGGCCCAGAGGAAGGAAGCAAGCCAAGGCGCGTGCTTATATCCCGTCAGCAGCTTGAGGAAATGAGAGCTCCTAAGGCAGAGTAAAGCTGATTTTAGTGATTTTTGGCCTTTTAATGGCTGTTTATTAATGTTATTTGCAAAACCGCAAAATGGAGGGTATATGGGTAAGCCGCTTAGTGAAATGACTTTAGAGGAGTTGTGGGAGTTGTTTCCCATAACGCTTTCGCCTCATAGAGACTGTTGGAAGAAGTGGTATAATGAGGAAAAAGATAACTTGGCTCGGGTTTTGCCTAAAGAGGCAAGAATAAGCCATATTGGCAGTACGGCCGTAAGCGGCATATGGGCAAAGCCCATTATAGACATTCTTGCGGAAATTCCAAAGGGAATTTCTATGGAAGAAATAGAAAAAATACTTACGGAATATAGGTATATTTTAATGAGCGGCTGCGAAAACAGGAAGTCATTTAACAAGGGGTATACGGAAAACGGCTTTGCCGAAAAAGTATATCATTTGCATTTAAGATATTTCGGAGATAATAACGAACTGTATTTCAGGGACTATATAAATGATAATAAGGATACAGCCAAGGAATATGAAATGCTGAAGCTGTCCCTTTGGAAAAAATATGAGCGCAACAGAGACGCTTATACAGCCGCCAAAACAGGATTTATTGAAAAATATACAAAAATAGCTAAAGAAAAATATGGAAAAAGATATTAAAATTTTGACTTTTTGCGCTGGTATTGCATCTGCGCTTAAAATAAATAAAAAATAAAAAGAACAACTTTAAAAACAGGAGAGGAAAATGAGTATAAAATCTGCGTTTATTTCACTTGGCTGCGACAAAAACCTTGTTGACAGCGAGGTTATGCTTGGTATATGCCGCAAAGAGGGCATAGATATAATTCAGGAGGAGGAAAAAGCCGACGTTATTGTTATAAACACCTGCTGTTTTATAAAGGATGCCCTTGAGGAAAGCATAGAAGCGATACTTGAGGCCGGAAAGCTTAAGGAAACAGGAAACTGCAAGGGAATTATAGTTACGGGATGTCTTGGACAAAGATATGAAAATGAAATATTTGACGAGATGCCGGAGATTGACGCGGTTTTGGGCACAACCGAGTATGAGAGCATAGCCGGAGCCATTAAAGCCGTTATGGAAGGGAAAAAATTTAAAGAGTTAGGAGGCTTTGACAAGGTTATGAAGGACGAGAAGAACAGCATTAACAGGGTTATTACAACAGCAGGGCACTATGCCTATTTAAAAATAGCCGAGGGCTGCGACAGCCACTGTACATATTGCGTTATACCATCTTTAAGAGGCCCTTATAGGAGCCGCAGCATGGAAAGCCTTGTTGAAGAAGCGGCTTCCCTTGCGGAAAGAGGCGTTAAAGAGCTTATACTTGTGGCCCAGGACACAGCCGTTTACGGAATTGATATTTACGGCGAAAGCCGCCTTGACAAGCTTTTGGAAAAACTGTGCCAAATTGACGGAATACAATGGATAAGACTTCTTTACTGTTATCCGGAAAATATAACCGACAAGACGATAAAGGTTATGGCCGAGAATGATAAAATACTTAAATATCTTGACATGCCCGTTCAGCACGGCAGCGACACCGTGCTTAAAAGAATGGGCAGGCGCTCAACGGCGGAGCTTATTAAAAGCAAAATCAGCAGTCTTAGAAGCCTTATGCCTGATATTGCCATAAGAACAAGCATTATAACGGGATTCCCTCAGGAAAGCGGCGAGGAGTTTGGGGAGCTGGCCGAATTTGTGAGGGAAGTTAGGTTTGACCGTCTTGGTGTTTTTACTTATTCCCAAGAGGAAGGCACTCCGGCGGCCAAAATGGAGGGTCAGATTCCAGAGGAAATTAAGCAGGAAAGAAAAGACATTATAATGGATATGCAAAGGGATATATCATCTGAGAAATGCGAAAGTTTTGTTGGCAAAAAGCTTAAGGTGATTATTGAAGGCAAGCTTCCCGATGATAATATATACTGTGCCAGAAGTTATAGGGACGCTCCAGAGATAGACGGTCTTGTTTTTGTAAACAGCGATGAGGAGCTTTTAACAGGCGACTTTGTTGATGTTGTTATAACAGCCGCCAGTGATTATGACCTTTATGGAAGTGTTGAGGCGTAATTTTTTATTGAAAGGGATGAGCTGTTATGCAGATGAATCTTCCAAACAAACTTACATTGGCAAGAGTTGTGATGATACCTGTTTTTCTTGTAGTGCTTTTAAGTGGTCTTGTGCCGGAGCCAATGAACAGGTATATTGCCGTTATTATATTTATTGCCGCGTCATTTACGGATTATCTTGACGGACACATAGCGCGGAAATATAATCTTGTAACCAATTTCGGAAAATTTATGGACCCTTTAGCTGATAAGCTGCTTGTAACGTCGGCCCTTGTGTCTATGGTTGAGATGAGGGAGATAGCGGCGTGGATAGTTATTATTATAATAAGCAGAGAGTTTATTATAACGGGCTTCAGGCTTATAGCCGTTGAAAACGGCGTTGTTATAGCGGCAAGCTGGTGGGGCAAAATAAAAACGGTAAGCCAAATGGTTATGATTATAATAGTTATATCTTCTGTAGGCGGAGCTGTGGGAGATGTTATAGGTCAGGCTCTTATATATATATCGACGTTTTTTACGGTTGTTTCGGGAATTGACTATATAGTTAAAAATATAGATGTTTTGAAAGGCTAAGGTGATTTGTTTTGAAGGCTGAAATAATAGCGGTTGGAACGGAGCTGCTTTTGGGGGATATTGTTAACACAAACGCCCAGTATTTGTCTAAGCAGCTTTCATCGCTGGGTATAGAGATGTATCATCAGTCTGTTGTGGGCGACAACGCTCAAAGGCTTTACGACGTAATGGCAGAAGCCTTCTCCCGCTCAGACATTGTTATAACGTCGGGAGGCTTAGGGCCAACAGCCGATGACCTTACAAAGGAAACCGGATGCAAGTATTTTAATAAAAAACTTGTTGAGGACAAAAAAGCCGTGGACATGCTTAAGGACTTTTTTGAAAGGCTCGGCCGTGAAATGACGGAAAACAACTTAAAGCAGGCTATGGTGCCGGAGGGCTGTGTTGTGCTGTATAACGACAACGGAACGGCCCCCGGAATATTGATTGACGACAGTGGGAAAATACTTGTTATGCTTCCAGGCCCTCCAAAAGAACTTATACCTATGTTTGAGAAATATGTAAGGCCGTATCTTGAGAAAAAACAGGAGTATATACTTGTTTCAAGGGTTTTAAGGGTATCCCGCCTTGGGGAGAGCATGACGGAGTATAAATTAAGAGACATTATAGACAGTCAAACAAACCCCACAATAGCCACATATGTTAAAAACATAGAGGTTATAGTTAAAATAACAGCAAAGGCCAAAACAAGAGATGAAGCCGAAAGACTTATAGACCCTGTGGCAAAAGAGGTGTATGCCCGTCTTGGGGACAATGTTTACGCCGAAGGGGACACGACAATAAATTCCGTTGTTTGTGAGGAGCTTATTAAAAGGAACATAACTGTGGCCGTAAGTGAATCCTGTACGGGAGGAATGGTTTCGTCGGCTTTTACGGACATACCGGGAATATCAAAAATATTTATAGAGGGAGCCGTTACCTATTCCAACGGCGCTAAAATGAGACGTTTAGAAGTTAGTGATAAAACTCTTGAAAAATACGGGGCCGTAAGCGAACAGACGGCCGTTGAAATGGCAAAGGGCATAGCCGAAAGTTCAGGAGCCGACATAGGAATATCCACAACGGGAATTGCCGGACCAGGCGGCGGAAGCAGTGAAAAGCCTGTTGGTCTTGTTTATGTCGGTATTTGCGTGAAAGGAAAGGCTTGGGCCAAAGAGTTCCATTTTACCGGAAACCGAGAGAAAATAAGAACAAGAGCCGTTGACGCTGTGTTTGATATGCTAAGGCGGGAAATAGCAAAATTGGATTAATAATGATTGACATGTTCCCTTTTTTATTATAAAATAAGAACATAAGTTTGAAGTTGTTCGAGATTTAAAAAGGAGAGTTTTGCATGGCTGAGAAAAAAAACAAAGCATCAGAGGCGGAAAGCGCTTTTTCCGATAGAAGCAAGGCCCTTGAGGCCGCTATAAACCAAATAGAAAAACGTTTTGGAGAAGGTTCCATAATGAAGCTTGGAGACAACAGCAAATGTGCCGTTGAGGTTACTCCCTCAGGCTCTTTAAGCCTTGACGTTGCCCTTGGCGTTGGAGGAATACCAAAAGGCAGAATTATTGAGGTTTACGGTCCGGAGTCGTCGGGAAAAACAACAATAGCCCTTCACATGGTAGCCGAGGTTCAAAAAAGAGGCGGTATAGCCGGATATATAGACGCCGAGCATGCCCTTGACCCAGTTTATGCCAAAAATCTTGGGGTTGACATAAACAACCTTTATATATCGCAGCCCAACGACGGCGAGGAAGCCCTTGAGATATGCGAAACAATGGTAAGAAGCGGAGCCATTGACATAATAATTGTAGACTCCGTTGCGGCCCTTGTGCCTAAGGCCGAAATTGAGGGCGAAATGGGCGACAACCATGTGGGCCTTCAGGCAAGGCTTATGAGTCAGGCCCTTAGAAAGCTTACGGGAAGCATTGGAAAGACAAAATGCAGTGTTATATTCATAAATCAGCTTCGTGAGAAGATAGGCGTTATTTATGGAAATCCGGAAACAACAACAGGAGGAAGGGCACTTAAATTCTATTCCTCAATACGTATAGAGATAAGAAAGGCCGACGCCATAAAGCAGGGAACAGAGATTATAGGAAACCGCACAAAAGCGAAAATAGTTAAAAACAAGGTGGCGCCTCCGTTTAAAACGGCGGAGTTTGACATAATGTACGGCAAAGGAGTGTCTAAGGAGGGCGATGTGCTTGACCTTGCCGCCGACCTTGATATAATTAATAAAAGCGGCGCGTGGTATTCCTATAAGGAAACAAGAATAGGCCAAGGCCGCGAGAACGCCAAATTATATCTTATAAATAATCCAAGGGTATGCGCTGAGGTTGAAAATGAGGTTAGAAAGGCTTACGGTCTTCCTGAAAACAGCGTAGAAAACATTATGTCTGCCGAAATAGCCGAGCCGAATGACGAAGGCGAATTTATGCTTGAAGACGCTGAAAATTTGGAAATTGATATAAAACCGGAAAATGACGGAAGTATATCAGAAGAAAACGGGGACATGCTTAACATTTAACCAACAAAGCTTTTTTCGCCTTTGTAAAAGGCGGAAAAAGCTTATAAAATCAGCGGAAAGATAATGGAGCTGATTTTAGGGCCGCGGAAGGCGGCGTTGGTTATGAGAAATT
>CAJFUS010000195.1 GCA_904420235.1 Candidatus Neoanaerotignum tabaqchaliae | reverse complement strand
TTATTGTCAGTTGTGGTGATGTCCGCAGGAACAGTCGTGGCTGTGGACGTGGTTATGTTCATGGCCATGGTGGTGTCCGCAGGAGCAACTTTCCTCCTCTTCCTCGTTTTGACCGGAAAATCCGTAGCTGTAAAATACTGCTCCGGCTTTGTCAATTATTAAAAGGCTTTCCTCAAAAGAAGAATTTTCAATACTCTCTTTTATATACTCCATAAGGCCCTCAACGCTTAAGGCAAGGGGCAGGGAGCCCAAAAGCTTGCGCATGGCCGATTTTCTTGCGGCGTTGGGAAGGGCCGAAATGTAATCCCGCATATAATTAACAAAGTCCCCGGCCTTTGATTTAAGATACTCTTTAGAGGCGGGAGCGTCGTTTTCGTCAGGGCTGAAGCTGAAAACCTCCTCGTTCAGGTCGTCGTAAAAGCAGGAACGCACAAAGGCCTCTGTGGACAGGGTTTTGAGAGTGTCGTCGGAAAAGCCGGAAAAATCGTCTATTTTGGGCAGTATGTCCATTATTTGTTTGTTAAGGTCGTTGGCCCTGTCAAGAAGAGGCTCGATATATTCCTCCAGCATGGAGAGGACGGTTTCGGCGAAGGCCTCGTCGCCCTTTTGTATTATGTCCCGAGTTTTGTAATATACGTCGCTCCAGCCGTAATTTTCCTCCGTAAGCTGTTCCAAAGTATAGCCCATGTAAAAGAGTATTATAAGGGAGTTAATGCGGTTAAGCATTTCCTGGAAATAGTCCTCTATTTGATTAAGGCTGTCGAGAGTTTCGTTAAGGTTTTCGTAGGTTTGGCTTAGTTCCTCGTCGGAAAGGGAGGCGGCCTTAAGGCCGTTGAGGGACCTGAGATAATCGGCTATGTCGGGAAAATATTCGCCGTAGTCCTTTGAAAGCTCCGGCGCGCAGGTATCCTTAAATGAGTTTATGGAAAAATCTATTTCCCTTTGGCTGCTTTGGGAAAAGGCCTCCATAAGGCTGTTTTCTATCAGGCCGAAATATTTCTCTCTGGTCATTTTGAGGGGCGCGCACTCGAAAAGCTCGCCTATAAAGCATTTAAGCTCCGTTGGGGACTGGGCGGTTTGAAGGAAATCCACACAGTCGGCGTAAAAAAGCGGCAGCTCTATTTTTTTCTCTTTGTTAAGAGGGTCTTCTTTATATTTTCTTATGGCCGTTTCATCGCTTACCATTGTGGAAATTACGTTCCACTTGGCAAAATAGCCGTATATAACCCTGTATATGTCAATTAACTTGTTTTTAAGCTCAAAGCAGTCGTTTAGGGCTTGGCTGCGTTGAGCGCCGTCAAGAAGCAGGCTTTCGGCGTTTATGGTGAAATATTTTATTTTATCGTTTATGGCCTTTATGTCGCCGTGAATTTCATAGGCGGAATCAAGGCCGCCGTCCATTTCCTCCAGATGGCTTAAAAGCAGCAGCAGAAGGCTGGCGGCCGTTTCGTTATAGATATATTTTTCCGACAGGCCGGAAATTTTTTTTTCTGTTTTGGAAAGCATTTGTTTTCCCCTTTCTTGGTTTTGTGATTAATGACATTATAATTCAGAACTTGTTTTATAACAACATCAATAAAGAGGATTTTTTTAAAAGGGATTGGAAGGATGAAAAAAGAATTGTTGAAAATTAGGAAACAAGGCGTTTTGTTTGAGTTTGGGGCCGAAAAAATGTAAAATAGCCTTACGGGCCTGATTTGCGGAAAAAGGCGAAATATGGCGGGCCAAAGGCGGCGGAAAAGCCGGTTGAAGGACGTATGAAGGAATTTTATCGGCAAAGCGGCGAAGATAAAAGACATTTTTATAAAGGATATAGGGGCAAGGGAATTCTTAATGCGGGTTTCAGTGCCCGTTTTTATAAATTTGGAGGGATTTATTTGATATACGGAAATGTTAGAAAAGGAATATTTTTAAGGCGGCCCAACAGGTTTGTGGCCTATGTGGATATAGACGGGGCGGAGGAAAAAGTGCATGTTAAAAACACCGGCAGGTGCAGGGAGCTGCTTGTGCCGGGCGCCCAAGTTGTGCTTGAGGAGGGCTTGGGAGAAAAAAGAAAGACAAAGTACTCCATAACGGCGGTTTATAAAAACGGGATTATAATAAACATGGATTCTCAGGCGCCCAACGCCGCGGCCGCGGAGGCCGTTTTGGATGGCAGGATAGCCGAGATTGGCAGTGTTGACATTTTAAAAAGGGAGGTTAAATATTTAAACTCCAGATTTGACATATATTACGAGGCGGGGAGCAGGAAAGGCTTTGCCGAGGTTAAGGGCGTAACCCTTGAGAAGGGCGGCGACGTTTATTTTCCCGACGCGCCAACCGACAGGGGCAGAAAACATCTGCTGGAGCTTGTTAAGGCCGCCGAGGAGGGATATGAGGCCAGCGTTATTTTTATTGTTCAGCTTAAGTGCGGCGGAGTTTTCAGGCCCAACGCCGAAACGGACCCTAAATTCGCCGAGGCCCTTAGGTTTGCCGCTCAAAAGGGCGTTAACATTATTGCCTACGACTGTTTTGTTGAGGAAAATGAGATGACCGTTAACAAAAGGGTAAAGGTTGAGCTGGAGTGAGGAGTGTTTTGAAAAACGGGGAAATTTTGGAACGCAGGCGGTAAAGATAATCTGTTTCACTTGCCTATGTTCGATATAGGCAAATTTGGCAGGCTATCAAGTTTGACGCTTTTGGAATATTTCGGGAGCAGAAGGGGTGGCGGAGTTAAAATTGGGGGTTTTTGATTGAATTTTTACGGCCATGAGATTTTGTGGTCAGCTTGGAAAGATGTTAGGGGCGGTTATTAATAACACTGTGTTAAAAACGGCTTTGCCGAAAAGGAAGGACGCCTTAGTTTGTTTCGCGGGCAGTGATTAAGGGGTTTAAAAGCTTGCGGGGAATGATTATTTTTGAGCCTCATTTTGACGGCGCAGGTGAGAATTAAAGGCAGTATAAAATATGTTTTTTGGAATAATTTTTTCTTGAAAAATAAAAGAAATATTTTCGGCGGTTTTATGGCGGCAGGTTGACGAAGTGGATTTTTTGGACGAATAAAATCAACAGGCCATTCATAAATTTATAAAGAAAACATTCAAAGGGCGGGGGTATTTTTGATTGCCCATAAATTTATAAGGTTAACGGCCGGAGTTTTGGCCTGTGTTTTTGCCATCGGCTGGGCGTCCGTTGGCGCGGCGTATGCCCAGGAGGCCGACGGAAGCGGTTTAAATGCCGAGGGGCCGGATATAGCCGCCGAAAGCGCCGTTTTAATGGAGGCCTCAACGGGAGAGGTGCTGTATGAGAAAAATCCTCACAAAGCTCTGCCTCCGGCCAGCATAACAAAAATAATGACGCTTCTTCTTATATATGAGAACCAGAAAGCCGGAAAGTTTGGCTGGGACGACATGGTTCAGGTTAGCCAGCACGCCGCCTCTATGGGCGGAAGCCAAGTGTTTTTGGAGCCCGGCGAGGAGCAGACGGCCGCCGACCTTACAAAGTGCATTGTTATAGCCTCGGCCAACGACGCCGCAGTTGCTATGGCGGAGTTTATAGGCCAAAGCGAGGAGGGCTTTGTTAAAATGATGAACCGGCGGGCCAAAGAGCTGGGCATGGAGGACACGGTTTTTTTGAACGCCTGTGGACTTGACACAAGCGGACATGTGTCCAGCGCCCACGACATAGCGATTATGAGCAGGGAGCTTATAGTTAATTTTCCCGAAATAAGGGAATATACCACAATATGGATGGACACCATAACCCACAAAACGCGAAAGGGCGAAAGCGAGTTTGGTCTTACAAACACAAACAAGCTGATAAAGTGGTACAGCGGGGCAACGGGCCTTAAAACCGGTTCTACGGGCCTTGCCAAATACTGTGTTTCGGCAACGGCGGAACGGGACGGCATGGAGCTGATAGCCGTTATAATGGCGGCCCCAAGCAACACCGAAAGGTTTCAGGAGGCCATGAAGCTGCTGGACTATGGCTTCGGCAGCTATGAGAAAGTATCCCTTTGCCAAGAGGGAGAAAGCTGCGGAAACATAAGCGTTTTAAAGGGAAATGTGGATTTTGTGGAGACAAAAACGGCAAAAAGCCTATGGGCTCTTGTTAAGAAGGGCGACGAAAGCGCAGTTACAAAGGAGGAGCGGCTTTATGAAAGCCTTACGGCTCCCTTTGAGGCAGGGGAAAAGGCCGGAGAGGCCGTATATTTTGTGAACGGAAACGAGGCCGGAAGGGTTGACATTGTGTCCTGCTCACCGGCAGAGAAGGCCGGAATTGACGACAACATGCGGAAGATTTTAAAAAGCTGGGTGGCCTAAAGGACTTTACATAAATTAAAATTTCAGCCCCGCAGGCGCGATTGATTTTGGGGCGGCATCAAAAGACGGAGCGTGTTTATTTGGCCGTTTTAAGGCGAAAATACACGCTCCCTTTTATTATGCGGAAATTTTGAGGATTTTGCGGGTGGGGCAAAAGATATAGAGAGGAAGGAACATAAACGGTATTCGGACCTTTTTGAATGTGAAAATGGCAGAAAGATTTTTGGAGGAAAGTTTCGCAAGGGGCATTAGTGGAAGTGAGTG
>CAJFUS010000194.1 GCA_904420235.1 Candidatus Neoanaerotignum tabaqchaliae | reverse complement strand
TAAACCTCTCGTTTTTTAATCTGTTCCTTTATGTTTTGAACAATAGCCTCCATCGGGTTTGGTCTTCCGGCGTTTATATATGCTCTTGTATAGTTAAGTCCGGGCATTGAATTGGCCTCGCAGAAATAAAAATCACCTTCTGGACCGAATAAAAAATCAACGCTTCCGAGATTAATTTTTAATATATCGGCTATTTTTTCAGCCTGAGCTATAAGGCTTTTTTCAGGTTCAAAAAATTCTATATGACCTCCTTTGGAAACATTTGATATAAAGTTTCCACTGTTAAGACGAACAAAGGCTGTTATAAACCGGCCTCCGCACATTATAAATCGTATATCCATTCCAGCAGAGCTTTCAATGTATTTTTGCAGTATAACGCTGTCGTTGTACTTTTTTGAAAAACTTTCAGAAATATCAACCGCCTCACCGCGGTTTTTTGCTAAGGCTACGCCTGTTCCCATGCTTCCTCCGTTTATTTTAACAACCATAGGGAACCCTATGCTTTTGAGTATATTTTCACTTAAGCCGCTTTCATAAAGAATAGTTTCCGGAAATTTAACGTCTGGAAGACAGGTCTTTATTTTTATAATGCTTTTAAGCTTATCTGCGGCATCCGTAAGACATGAGGCCGGATTTATACATAAAACCCCCATACTCTCAAAAACTTGAGCAACATAAAGGCTGTGACGGTTAATATCGCCGAAAAAGGCGCATATTACGGCGTCCGGCATTTCTGTTTCGCAGCCATTAATAAACAGGCGGTTTTTATTTCCGCATATGATGTTAATATCGTTGATTATTACTGGTGTAAGGTTTACGCCGAATTTCGCGAAATCACTTATAAAAAACTCTATATCTTTGATGTTTTGGCTTTTTGGGCTTAAAAGAATGTATATTTTCATTTTATTCCTCCATTCCATTAATTTTAGCATTTTATTAACATCAGTAAAGTTCTAAATATCATACATGTGGCTTTTTGTTTGCAAATAGCAACAGGCTAATGTATTATATTGTGGGTAAAGGAGTGAAAAAATTTGAGCCAAGGCTTAACTGAAAATATAATTAAAAAAAGCGCGGCAAAGGGGCAGGCGGGAATAGACAGGATTATTAGTGTTTGCGGCAGCGCCGACGAAGTAAACAGGGAGCTTCTTTTTAGTCTTCTTAAAGAGAATGAAAATACGGAATATGGCAGAAAGTATGGCTTTAAGAATATAAAGACATTTGAGGACTATAAAAATAAGGTTCCTCTTACAACATATGATGATTATGCCGAATATGTGGAAAAAATAGAAAAGGGCAATAAAAACATATTGTCGTCAAGAAATACGGAGCATTTTGCCCTAAGCTCTGGAAGTGCCGGAGAACCTAAAAGGGTGCCTATGTGTGCCGAGGCGGCTGAACTTTTTTCAACATATACTCATGGAGCCTGTTTTGCCGTTATGAGCAGAGAGCTTGGAGAAAACTGGATAAAGGCAAGAGGCGTTTCATTTACAGAAATACGTTTTAAAACCAAAGAAAACGGGTTTACATATGGGGCTGTTTCAGGAAAAGTTAGGGAAAAAAACAAGCAGTATGAAAATCTGCTTTATACATCGCCTTTAAGCGTTTCATATCCGAAATGTTCTATGGATTTCAGATATATGCACTTAAGGTTTGCCCTTTTAGAAAGGGATTTGTCTTTTATAACAAGCACGTTTATAACGGCTGTTTATGACGCTGTAAAGTATCTTGAGGCTAACTGGCCGGATATTGTTGAAGACATAAAGCTTGGACGAATTGGCGGCGGCTCCGGAGCGCCGGCATATTTAATAGAAGAGCTTGAAAGCAGTTTATACCCTGCGCCGGAAAGGGCCGCTGAGCTTGAAGCCGAATTTGAAAAGGGCTTTGATGGCATATTGACAAGAATTTGGCCCAATATGGCTTTTATTTTTGGCATAGGCAGCGAAAGCTTTAAGGTGTATACGGAAAAACTTAGAAAATACATAGGAAAAGCCAAAATACATTACAGCGTCTATTCTTCATCTGAGGGTATATTCGCTTTTCCCATTAAATCGGAATGTGAGGATATGGTTATGATACCATTTTCCGCATTTTATGAGTTTAGGGATATATCAAATGAAAACTCCTTTGACACCGTAACATTCAGCGGCCTTGAGAAGGGTAAACGCTATGAAATTATAATAACTAATATTTCCGGCTTTTACAGATACCGTATTATGGACGTGATAGAGGTTGTGGACTTTATAGGCCAGCTTCCGGTTATACGGTTTGTTTACAGACTTAATCAGGTTCTTAACATGGCGGGAGAAAAAACAAACGACAGCATGATGAAATATGTTATGAGTGATTTTGAGTTTGAAACAGGCGAGGAAATTATTGAGTATACTGTCTGCGCCGATACGGACATATCTCCAGGACGGTATTTGATATTCGCGGAATATGGGAGGCCCGTAAGCCAAAATGATATAAGGCGTTTCCAAAAAGTTATTGAGGAAAAGCTGTGTTTTTATAACCATTCATACGCCGACAAGATAAAAACCGGAAAACTTGGAAGGCTTAAAATTATTCCTCTTAAAAAGGGCGCTTATAAGGCCTATGTTGATATGATGAGCAAAAAAGAAGTGTCTGTAAATCAGCTTAAGCCCATAAGGTTTGTGAGCGGAGGCGAGAAAAAGTGTTTTTTTGTTAAATGGAGCGATAACGGTGTTGACTTAAAATTACGGCGGTGATATACTTTTTTTGATTTATAATGTTATTAAAGACAGTTCGTTTGCACCATCCTGTCTATAAACAAAACCAGGGCTGAATATAACATAATGTTTATTTTTGTGTATTCCGGCCCCGAATTTATTTTCGGGGCTTTTTTAACGGGGAGAATTAATAATGTATACTCTTAAAACAGAGCAAAGCTTTGACTCGGCGCATTTTCTTTACGGATATGAGGGCAAGTGCCGCAATATACATGGCCATCGCTGGAGAGTGATAATTGAGATTTATGACGAGAATTTATGTCAAGAAGGCCAAAAACGCGGAATGATTGTTGACTTTGGGGATTTAAAAAGGGATTTAAAGGGCCTTTGCGATTATCTTGACCACGCTTTTATAATTGAGAGCGGTTCTCTTAAAAAAGCGACTCTTGACGCCCTTATGTCGGAGAATTTTAGAATTATAGAGTTTGATTTCAGGCCGACGGCAGAAAATTTAGCAAAATATATTTATGATAAAATGACAGAAAAGGGATATAAAGTAAAGAGCACTCAGGTTTATGAAACGCCAAACAACTGCGCTTCATATGGTGTGTAAGGAGACGTTTTTATGGCGGAATTTAAGGTTGTTGAGATATTTGAGAGCATAAACGGAGAGGGGCAAAGAGCTGGTCAGCTGGCCGTTTTTGTAAGGCTTGCCGGCTGCAACTTAAACTGTTCCTACTGTGACACAAAGTGGGCCAATAAGACTGATGTCAGCTATGTTGTTATGACCGAAAAGGAGATATACAGCAGGGTTAGAAAAACTAACATAAAAAACGTTACCATAACGGGCGGGGAGCCTCTTTTCAGAAGCGGCGCAAAAGAGCTTTTGGAGCTTTTGTGCGGCGACAGATTTCTTCGTGTTGAAATTGAGACAAACGGCAGTGTTGACTTGGGGCCATTTGTCCAAATTAAAAACAGGCCGTCTTTTACAATGGATTATAAGCTTATATCCAGCGGTATGGAGGACAAAATGTTTATTAAGAATTTTGATGTTCTTAATAAAAACGATACCGTTAAATTTGTTTCGGGAAGCATTGAGGATTTAAAAAGGGCCAAAGATGTTATTGAAAAGTATAATCTTACTCAGAAATGCGGCGTTTATATAAGTCCTGTTTTTGGGCAGATAGAGCCGGCGGAAATAGTCGAGTTTATGAAGGAAAACCTTATGAATGATGTTAATTTGCAGATACAGATGCATAAGGTTATATGGGACCCTGATAAAAGAGGAGTTTAAGAAGGTGATTTTATGGCCATAGACAAGGAAAAAATAAAGGAGCATATAAGGGGCATATTAGAAGCCCTTGGTGACGACCCTGAAAGGGAGGGACTTAAGGACACTCCTAAACGGGTGGCCGAAATGTACGCCGAAGTTTTTGAGGGCATGAACTATTCCAACAGGGAAATAGCGGATATGTTTAACAAAACTTTTGAGGATGATTTATCATTTGATAAAAACTCCAACGACATGGTTATAGTGCGAGATATTGATATTTTCAGCTATTGTGAGCACCATATGGCTCTTATGTACGACATGAAGGTTACCGTAGCCTATGTTCCGGCCGGAAAAGTTATAGGTTTAAGTAAAATAGCCAGAATAGCCGATATGGCTTCAAAGCGCCTTCAGCTTCAGGAGAGAATAGGAACCGATATAGCCGAGATAATTCAAATAGTTACAGGCTCCGAAGATGTGGCGGTGCTTATAGAGGGATGCCATAGCTGTATGACAGCAAGAGGTATAAAAAAATCGGCTGCCAAAACATACACAAGTGCCCTTAGGGGAAGATTTAAAAATGATGTCAGCCTTCAAATGAGACTTAGAGCTTAAAAGGAGTGTGTTTTATATGGAAAATAAAAAAGCCCTTGTGCTTTTCAGCGGCGGACTTGACAGCTCCACATGCCTTGCTATGGCTGTTGACAAGTATGGAAACAACAATGTTGTTGCTCTTTCTATGTATTATGGGCAAAAGCATGACAAGGAAATAGAAGCGTCTAACAGTGTGGCCAAATATTATAATGTTGAGCATATTTATATGGATTTATCGAAAATTTTTCAATACAGCGACTGCTCTCTTTTAAAGGGCTCAAAAAATGATATACCGAAAGAATCGTACGCCAAGCAGCTTAGGGAGACAGGCGGAAAGCCTGTAAGCACCTATGTTCCATTTAGAAACGGGCTTTTTTTGTCGGCTGCGGCAAGCGTAGCTCTTTCAAAGGGCTGTTCGGTTATATATTATGGCGCTCATAGCGACGATGCGGCCGGAAATGCTTATCCCGACTGTTCTAAGGAGTTTAACAGAGCCATAGGCGAGGCGATTTTGCTAGGAAGCGGGGGACAGCTTAAAATAGAGGCGCCTTTTGTGAGCCTTACAAAGGCGGATGTAGTTAAAATAGGCGTTGGTCTTAAAGTGCCCTATGAGCTTACATGGAGCTGCTATGAAGGCGGAGAAAAGCCCTGTGGAAAATGCGGAACATGTCTTGACCGTATAGCCGCTTTTGAGAAAAACGGCCTTAAAGACCCCTTAATGGAGTATTGACCTTTTATTGGAAAAGTATTAGAATATCATTAATTTTTATAAGCCGAATTAATTTCGGCTTTTTTATTTTAAAAATTGGCAAAGCTGGGAGGGTCAATTTTGGGTAATCTTATTTTCAGTCTTAACTCAACGGTTCCTGTGTTCTTAGTAATAGTGCTTGGGTATGTACTTAAAAAAATTAAGTTTTTAAACGAAAGCTTTACAGATATAAGCGACAAGCTTGTTTTTAAGGTTACGCTACCTGTAATGCTTTTTAACGATATGTCCAATGTTGATATATATAATGATTTTGACCTGCGGTATGTTCTTTTCTGCGCAGGGGTTACTACTGTGGCTTTTTTCTCCATATGGCTTTTATCCAAAATTTTTATAAAAGATAAAAGTTCAATAGGAGAGTTTGTTCAGGCATGTTATCGCAGCAGCGCCGCTATACTTGGCGAGGCGTACATACTTAATATTTACGGCAACGCCGGAATGGTGCCGCTTATGATGATTGGAAGCGTGCCGCTTTTTAATGTTTACGCAGTTTTGGTGCTTACCCTTGAATCGCCTCAAAAAATATCGGCGGGAGAGGCGGCCGTCAGAATTAGAAAAGCCTTTATAAACATACTTAAAAATCCTATTATAGACGGCATAGCCCTTGGTGTTTTGGCTTCCGCCTTAAAAATAAACTTTCCGGTTTTTGCCGTTAAAACGTTCGACAGCATAGGCGGTCTTACAACGCCTTTGGCCCTTATAGCCATAGGCTCAAGTTTTGAGTTCAGCAAGCTGAGGGGAAAGCTTCGCCTTACAGCAATAGCGTCTTTTATAAAGTTATTCGTTCTTCCAGCCATATTTCTGCCATTGGCGTTGCATTTGGGGTTCACAAATCAAAAACTTATTGCCCTTATAGTTATGCTTGGAAGCTGTTCAACGCCAACTTGCTATGTTATGGCTAAAAATATGGGTCATGAAGGCGTGCTTACGTCAGGTGCCATAGTTCTTACAACGCTTTTTTCAACCGTAAGTCTTACATTCTGGATTTTTATGGCCAAAAGTCTTGGATATATTATTTAACTTAAACGTCGGTTTTTGGTGAAAGATTAGGTAAGATTTGTTTATTATTAATGCTTGACAATTGCGCTACTTAGTGCTTGTTCTATGCTTTCTTACTTTCTAAAATGGCCTCCAGCCCTAATTTAGAAGGGATAAAATAAAATCTATGACATTTTTTTAAAATTTATTTCAATTCGCAAAAAATTGTGAAAACTATATAAAAAAATATATATTGTACGAAAGTCTTGAAAAAAACACAAGATATAGTATAATTAGATAGCGATGATTTTTAAACGGATTTGTAGGTTGCTTAAAAAGTGGGGGATAAAATGAAGATTATAAAAAGAAACGGCACTGAGGCTATATTTGACAGAAACAAAATAGAACTTGCCATAAAAGGAGCAAATAACGAAGTTGTAGAGAGCGAAAGGCTTAACGAAAATCAAATTAAAGATATAGCCATTGATATAGAGCGTACATGTATTGAAATGGGACGCGCTCCGGGAGTTGAAGAAATACAGGATATGGTTGAAAACCATATTATGGAAAAGGGCGCTTATTCCGTTGCCAGAAAATATATAACATACAGATACCAAAGGGCTCTTATAAGAAAGGCTAACTCCACAGATGATAAAATAATGAGCCTTATAGAGTGCAGCAACGAAGAGGTAAAGCAGGAAAACTCAAATAAAAACCCAACTGTAAACAGCGTTCAAAGGGATTATATGGCCGGAGAGGTAAGCAAGGACATAACAAAAAGAATGCTTCTTCCAAAGGACATAGTTGACGCTCATGAGCAGGGAATAATACACTTTCATGACGCCGATTATTTTGCCCAGCATATGCATAACTGCGACCTTGTGAACCTTGAGGATATGCTTCAGAACGGGACGGTTATAAGCGGAACTCTTATTGAGAAGCCTCATACTTTCTCAACGGCCTGCAATATAGCTACCCAGATAATAGCTCAGGTAGCCAGTTCTCAGTATGGCGGACAGAGCATAAGCCTTACCCACTTAGCTCCGTTTGTTCAGATAAGCAGAGAGAAGATACGAAAAACAGTATTAAAAGAGATTGAAACGATAGGCGTTGAGGTTCCTGAGGAGAAAATATCAAAGATAGTTGAGGAAAGGCTTCACGACGAGATATGCAAGGGCGTTCAAACAATACAGTATCAGGTTGTTACACTTATGACAACAAACGGACAGGCGCCTTTTGTTACGGTGTTTATGTATCTTAACGAAGCTAAAGACGAGAACGAGAAAAAAGACCTTGCCCTTATAATAGAAGAAGTTTTAAAGCAAAGGTATCAGGGAGTTAAAAACGAGGACGGAGTTTGGATTACGCCTGCGTTCCCTAAGCTTATATATGTTCTTGAGGAAGACAACGTAAGAGAGGGAACACCTTATTATTATCTTACAGAGCTTGCTGCTAAATGCACCGCAAGAAGAATGGTTCCAGACTACATATCCGAAAAGAAAATGCTTGAGCTTAAAATTGATAAAAACGGCGAAGGCCACTGTTATACATGTATGGGCTGCCGCAGCTTTTTAACACCATACGTTGACGAGAACGGAAAGCCGAAATATTACGGAAGATTTAATCAGGGAGTTGTTACAATAAACCTTGTGGACGTGGCTCTTTCATCAGGCGGCGATATGGATAAGTTTTGGAGTATATTTGATGAAAGGCTGGAGCTTTGTTATAGGGCCCTTATGTGCCGCCACAACAGGCTTAAGGGAACGGTTTCGGACGTTGCACCTATATTATGGCAGCACGGCGCGTTGGCAAGGCTTAAAAAGGGCGAGAAAATCGATAAGCTCTTATATGGCGGATATTCAACAATATCCCTTGGGTATGCCGGTCTTTATGAGTGCGTTAAGTATATGACTGGAAAATCACACACAGACAGCGAGGCGGAGCCTTTTGCATTAGAAATTATGCAGCACATGAACGACGCCTGCAAAAAATGGAAGGCCAAAGAAAACATAGATTTCAGCCCGTATGGCACACCGCTTGAAAGCACAACATATAAGTTCGCAAAATGCCTCCAAAAACGCTTTGGCGTTATAGAGGGAATAACGGACAAAAATTATATAACAAACAGCTATCATGTTCATGTAAGCGAGCACATAGACGCTTTTACAAAGCTTGCCTTTGAAGCTAAATTCCAAGCTCTTTCGCCGGGAGGCGCCATAAGCTATGTTGAGGTGCCTAACATGCAGAACAATATTGAGGCGGTTATAAGCCTTATGCAGTTTATATACGACAACATAATTTATGCCGAGCTTAACACCAAAAGCGATTACTGCCAGGTATGCGGTTATGAAGGCGAGATACAAATTGTTACTGACAATGACGGAAAACTTATATGGGAGTGCCCTAACTGTAAAAATCACGACCAGTCTAAAATGAACGTTGCCAGAAGAACATGCGGCTATATAGGAACGCAATTTTGGAACCAAGGCCGTACACAGGAAATAAAAGACAGGGTACTTCATCTGTAAGAGGATACTTATGAATTACGGCGAGATTAAAAAAACTGACATAGCCAATGGAGTTGGAGTTAGGGTATCGCTTTTTGTATCTGGCTGCCGGCACCATTGCCAAAACTGCTTTAATGAGGATACGTGGGACTTTAATTTTGGAAAGCCCTTTGATGAGTCGGCTCAGAAGGAAGTTATTGACGCCCTGTCAAAGCCGTTTATTGCCGGACTTACGCTTATAGGCGGTGAGCCCTTTGAGGCGGAGAATCAAAAACCTCTTTTGGATTTTGTGAAAAAAGTTAGAAGCATATATGAAAATAAAAATATATGGTGCTACTCAGGTTTTACATTTGATGAAATTATGGGAAAAAGCCGTGCCTCTGGACCAACGGCAAAAGAACTTATTTCTTATATAGACGTTCTTGTGGACGGAAGGTTTGTTGAGAATCTTAAGGATATAAGCCTTAAATTCAGGGGTAGTTCAAATCAAAGAATAATAGACATAAAAGAAACTTTAAAGCAGGGAAAAATCGTAGAGCTGAAGCTTTAGTAATAAAAAAATTAAGCACCGCTGACTAATGAATATTAATTGTTATATAATCATTAGTCAGCGGTGCTTTTACATAATAAACAACATTTAGTTGCGTAGTTCAAAAATATATTCAGGCAAAATCTTTTAATGTGTATAACAAAAATGTCGCCATTAGTTTGAGCAAATAAAAACATATTGAGGAAAATAATATTGCTCAGCTGAAATATAAGACGTTTTTAAATTAGTAAAGCCTGTTATTTTCCCGGCCGCGTCTTTTTCTGCTGTAATTTCCCTTCAAAGTTATGTTGCTGTAATTTGTGTCACGGTAATGTTTAAGTCTTTCTCTGCGTTTTTTGCGCTTTATCTCGTATTTTATTTTTGAGAATGTTATTTTGGCTATTACAAGCAGCACTATAGCTAAAGCTGATATTCCGCCTATCATTTTTATATTAATGGGTGTTTTGTTGTTATTTCCGTTTGCTATGGCTGGCACGGCGCTTTCCTGTTCTCCGGCGTTGGACAAAGCCAAAAGATTTGTTTCACCTATTACTTCGCCGTTAAGTGAAAATTGAGCTGTTCCTATAACATCGCCCTCTTTAACAGGGGTGCTTACTGTGGTTGGTATGTTGTGTGATACTTCTATATTGCTTTCACTGCTTGTTGCCGGTATTGTAACGGTTATGCTGTCGGCATAGCCAACAGGCAGGTCTTCTGACGAGCTTGACATAAAACTTTCCGTAACGGCCTGTGTTTTTCCACATTGGTCGCCACTTTTACATATATTAACTGTTTTAAAGTTGTCAAGCCCGTAATCAAACAGTTTTATTGTGTCTGTATATTCTCCGTAACCTGTTGAGTAAAGAACTACCGATATAACCTCTGTATCGCCTCTTTTGGCGTATGCCACAAGAGTGTTGCGGGCCTGGTCGGTAAATCCGGTTTTTCCTCCTTCACATTCCTCATAATAAAAGGACGAGGCCGATTTTATAAGCTGGGTTTGACCGTGAAGGTATCTTGTTTCGGGCTGTATATTTGTTGGAGGTATCTCATAGTATGTTGAGCCGAGTATCTCTTTAAATTCCGGATATTTCAAAAGTTCCTTCGCTATAAGCGCCATGTCATAGGCAGTTGTGTAATGATTTTCATCATGAAGACCGTTGGCATTTACAAAATTTGTGTTTTGGGCTCCAAGTTCTTTAGCCCTTTGTGTCATGTGTTTGGCAAATTCCTCCATGCTGCCGTCAATATGCTCGGCAATGCCGTTTGACACTTCGTTGGCCGATTGAAGCATTATTCCGTATAAACATTGCTCAACCGTAAGCTCCTCTCCTTGGTCTATGCCTATGTTGCTGCTGCCTGGCTCTATGGAGTATACGGCGTTTCGTGAGAATGTAACAGTTTCGTCAAGAGAACAGTTCTCAAAAGCCAAAAGCATTGTCATAAGCTTTGTTATGCTTGCAGGATATTCTTTTTTATAAGGATTTTTCTCATAAAGTATTTCGCCTGTTGTGGCGTCTATAAGTATGGCTGCGTCGGCGTCAAGCTCAAGGGCGTCAGCCTTTTCTTTAATTTC
>CAJFUS010000193.1 GCA_904420235.1 Candidatus Neoanaerotignum tabaqchaliae | reverse complement strand
GGGAAAAGAAGTCTTTTGCAGATAACAGAGGCCGTTAAGGCTCTTGTACAGTAAAAAATAAGCGGGCTTTACAAATACTGACTTAAAAACCGGAAAGTGTAATACCGGTTTTGTATGGAAGGTTTGTAGGCTCGCTTGTTTTGTTTAATAAAACAGTGGGTTGATAATATTGCGCTATAATTAATTGAAGGATAAATATAAAAACTTTAAGCAAAGCAATAAGAAGCTTTTTAACCGACGAAAAAGTCTGTTAATTTAGTCGACGGGATTTGTCCGTAATTAGCGGCAAGTTTAAGCTGCTGACAATTTTGTATGTGATGTAATGCATATAGTTACAAGTGAATTTAAGCATTTTACTTATGAATGGTATATAAAAAAGCGTATAAATTCTATGTATATGGAAATTCCTGTTGATATAAGCAAAATGATTTATATTCCAACAGGAATTTTACTTAAAAAATTTGCGCTATTCAAAATGAATATTTTGTATTAAAGAGCTATATGAAACCATATTATTTTTTATGTCAAAAAGCACAAAATGATTATCTCCGTTTTTTTCAGCCTCAAACATATAATATCCGGCCCTTTCCGGATGAGTTATTTGACTGGAAGTTATTATTGATATATTTATGTCGTCATTAACATAATTTATAAAACGGATATTTGAATATCCGTTTTCAGATATTAATTCAGACGCTCTTTTAACTGTGCAGGGATTTATAAAAACAATGTAAAACAAGCATGATATTATGATGGCGCATATCACGAAACAAAAATTAATGGATTTATTGATTTGTTTAATTCTTTTAGTGCTTTTTAATACTTCATCTAAAATAAGCCCAATACAAAGAAACAGTATAACATAAAGCGGAAAATAGTATGATTTTCCATTAAATATAGAATAAAACAGAACAGCGACTATATATAGAACCGAAAAAACCAAGAAGATTTTATTAATCAAAATTTGTTTCCGCTTGCCTTTTTGGCGTGGTTTTATTAAAAACGACAAAAGCGGCTCAATAATAAGAATTATTTGGAAGGAGCTTAAGCCCCAGCCGTAAAATGCAAAATACATTGAACATATTATGGACACCATTAAAACATAAAGAATTATGTTAATAGTTTTTAGTGTTGGCAAAGTATTTTTTCTTTCCATAAATCTTCCCTCCTCCAATTTCTGGAAAGACTGATAGACAAGACGTTATCTTGCATTTGGAGTTTCCAAATATATGTTATGGCCTGTAAAGTTCCTTAAGATATGTGTGCAGCATTTCAAGGGACTTATAAAATTCCTCTTCATTAAGGCGGAACTTTGGATTGTGAAGAGAAACGGAGCCATTTGGCATGGGAGAGCGGAAAACCATAAAAATTCCCCTTGTTTTATCAAAATACAGACACGCGTTGTCTCCGGCTAAATAAAGCTTGTTTGTCAAATAAAAACTTTCTCCATATACCTTTTTGCCTACATCAGCGGCTTTTTTAACAAGAAAAGGGTCATTTATTATAGGGGTTATGGGGTTTTCAGAAAGGGATACTTCTATTTTAGTGCCTGTGCTCTCGGAAATATCATCGGCTGCCTTTTGTATAAGGGAGCATATATTGTTATAGTCCTCCATTGTGCAGGCCCTTATGTTTCCGTTTAAAAGTGCGCTGTCCGGAACTATGTTTGCCGACGAGCCTCCGGAAATTTTGCCTATACCTATAATAAAAGGGTATGGCGACGTATATGTTTTGTTTATGTCCTCAATGCGGCATATAAGTTTTGAGGCCGCTGTTATGGCGTTTTTGCCTTTTTGGGCGGCGGCCCAATGTGCCGATATGCCTTTTATGCTTATCTCAAGGCGGCCTATGGCCGCTGTGGCTACGCTTTCGTTCACCTCAACTCCTCCGGAGGACTTGCAGGCGAAATGTATCATTATAAAAGCGTCAGCTTTTGGGTTTTCAAGAACGCCGCTTTTTATCATTTCGGTTGCTCCCATGCCTATTTCCTCAGCAGGCTCAAAAACAAATCTTATGTTGCAGGAAAGCTGGTCTTTCGTTTCCATGGCAAGCTTTGCCAAAACAAGAGATACCGCCATGTTGGCATCATGACCGCAGGCGTGCATAGCATTTGGTATTTTAGATGAGAATTCCTCTCCGGATTCTTCAGTAATGGGAACGGCGTCCATTTCAGCTCTTAAAACAACCGTAGGAAATTCTTTGTTTACACAAAGAAAAG
>CAJFUS010000192.1 GCA_904420235.1 Candidatus Neoanaerotignum tabaqchaliae | reverse complement strand
TTTTTCTTGCCATAAAATAAACCTCCAAACTGATAAGTTTATCTTACATCAGTTTGAAGGTTTACACAAACTTTGGGATACTCCCAATAATTGTGTTTGTTATAAAATATACTTTTTGAAATCTTTTATTGGAAATATTTTTTATTGCCAATCTTTGCACACATCTATCCATTTAACTGAAGCGGTTATATTAAAAAGGTCGTCACAGGTAAGCTCTATCGCGGAGTTTGAGCTTCCACAGGCAGGGAAAACAGTGTTAAATCTTTTAAGTGAAACATCAAGATATGATTCTATGTTTTCAGGCACACCAAATGCGCATACGCCGCCAACAGCATGGCCAGTTAAAGCCAATGTTTCCTCTGGTGAAAGCATTTTAGCCTTGAATCCAAATTCCTCTTTAAATTTTTTGTTGTCAATTCTGGCATCGCCAGCCATACCTATAAGTATGCACGAGTCATCTTTTTTAAAGGCTAAAGTTTTTGTTATTCTGGAAGGAACAACATTAAGGGCTTCGGCGGCTAAAGATACTGTGGCGCTTGATACGTTAAACTCAAGTATATCTTTGTCCCTTCCAAACTTTGCAAGATGTTTTCTGGCGTTTTCTATAGACATTTTAAACAGCTCCCTTTTGTTTTTATTAATAAAATACCAAAAAAACAATGTTTTCTCAAGTGTTATAAATATTGTTTTACAGATAAAACAAAGTATTAATGAATATTATTAACAAATAATTAATTTGATTGGATTTTAATTAACACATTATACAATAAATTTAAGAATTCAGTAATGGAAATAAACAAATTTTTATGGTAAATTAGTATTAAAGAAAGGTTAAAGAAGAATTTTGAATTGAGGTGATGAGTATTGTCTGAGGATATAATAAAGCTTAAAAATTTGAAAAAAATATACCGCATGGGTGACGAAAAAATAGCGGCCGTAAACAATATATCACTCAATTTTGAAAAGGGCAGCGTAACATGCCTTTTGGGAAAATCAGGCTCGGGAAAATCCACTTTGCTTAACCTTATATCGGGCCTTGAAAAGCCGACAAAGGGAGAGATAATAATACACGGCCTGCATGTTGAGAGAATGAACGAAACACAGCTTGCTAAATTTAGGCAAAAGTATATTGGCTTTGTTTTTCAGTCCTATAACCTTCTTGGAAATCTTACAGCCCTTGAAAACGTAACACTTCCGCTTATATTTAAGCGGGTCGGCGTTAAGGAAAGGAAGGAGCGGGCTATGGAAATGCTTAAGGCTGTTGGTCTTGAGGAAAGAGCTTCTCATAAGCCATCGCAGCTTTCGGGCGGACAGCAGCAAAGGGTATCTATAGCAAGAGCCTTTGTAAACAATCCAGAGATAGTTTTTGCCGACGAGCCAACAGGAAATCTTGATACAAAAACCACATATCAAATGATGGATTTGATGATGGGCCTTTGCGGAAAAAACAAACAAACCCTTATTATAGTTACTCACGATATGGAAATATCGGCCTATGCCCAAAGAATTATACATATTTCAGACGGCAAAGTTGAAAAAATTGATGTAAACGACAACATTATAAAGCACAGCCAAGAGCTGACATAATTTTGGGGAGGAAGAAGATGATGTTTAAATTTAAAAATTTAATTTCTATTTTAATAACCATTATTTTAACAATATCGTTCAGCATTTTATCTTTTGCAGCAGACGGTGAGGAGGAGCCTGATGTTCCGGCAGGAACTCCGGTTATAAACATTGTAAACGGCACAGTGTTTGATATTGAAGCCGGAAGGACAAATAAAATAGAGCTGAGACTTAGAAACACAAGCGGAAGCGCGGCGTCATCTGTTGTTGTTATGCCGTCTGTTGCCGAGGTTGAGGGCAATCCTCTTTCTCTTAGCATAGAGGGAAGTTCAAATAACATAGGAAAAATATCGGCAAATGGTGAAAGAACCATAACCCTTATTGTGGAGGCTGACAGAAGCGCCGCTACCAAAACATATGGAGTAAATATTAAATTTACATATTTCAACGCAGATAATGTTAATTTTGACAGCAGCTCTACAATATATTTAAGACTTAAAAACACTTCATCAAAGCCTGTGTTTAAGTTTGATAATTTTAAGTTGGAACCTTCATCGCTCTCTGCCGGAGATACAGCTAATATATCATTTGAGCTTATAAACCAAGGCCCTCTTAATATGTATGACACAGTTGTTTCTTTGGAAAATCTCGACCCTGCCGCAGTGGGTGTTAAGGGAACGAACCAAAAGAACTTTTCAAAAATATTTGCCGGAACAAGAGAAAAACTGTCGTTTGGCCTTACAACAAATAGCAGCATGGAGGACGGAAACTATCCTATAACCATAAAAGCGACATATAAAGACGAAAACGGCACAGAGTATACATATGAGGAAAAATATTTTATAGCCGTAGGAAATGGTGTTGGTGAAAGCGCGGACCTGCGCATAGAAAACTTAACCGAACCGACTGGAGTTTATGGTGTCAACGAGAATTTTGACGTAAGCTTCACACTTAAAAATTACGGTGACGGAACAGCTGAAAACGTTAAGATTACTGCGGCAGAATATGGAGAGGGCGGAAATGTTGTTCCAAAAAGCAACAGCACATATTCGATTAAGGAAATGGCTCCGGGACAGGAAGAAAAACTTAATTTTACATTTGCCGCCACCGGAAACGCCATATCAAGAAACTATACGGTGGAATTTAAAGTAGAATATAAGATGGGCGGAAAGGACTATACATTCAGTCAGTACGCAGGAGCCAATGTGTCAAATCCGGAAAAGGACAACGAAGGAGAGGAGAAAAAAGAGAGCAAACCTAAAATTATTGTAAGCGAGTATCAAAGCGACCCAGTTATAGTTATGGCGGGACAAAACTTTGACCTTACAATGAAGTTTTTGAATACTCATTATGAAAAAGCTGTTAAAAATGTTAAAATGTTCCTTACAATGGTTGAGGAAACATCGTCAGAGAACGATAAAAGCGGAAACGTGTTTACGCCTGTTGACAGCAGCAATACATTCTATTATGATTCAATACCGGCGAAAGGCAGCGTAGAAAAAACAATGACCCTTTACACTGTGCCTTCAGCCCAGCCAAAAACATATACACTTACGGTTAATTTTGAATATGAGGACGAAAGCGGGAATGAGTATACATCAACAGAACTTCTTGGAATAAACGTTCAGCAGGTTTCGGAAATTGAGACAAGCGAGATTTTTATTCCTGAAACAAGCGAGGTAGGAATGCCCATAAGCGTTTATTTTGATATATACAACACTGGCAAGGTTGATGTAAGCAATCTTAAGGTTGCTCTTGAAGGAGATGTTGACACACAAAATAAGAGCGTTTATATAGGAAACTGCTCGCCAGGTGACAGCAATTATTATGAGGGCAGTTTCTCAGTTATGAATGTTGGAACAAACAATGTTAAACTTAAAATATCCTATGACGACCCAAGTGGAAAAACAATTGAGGACGTTAGAGAGTATACAATAGAAGGGACAGAACCGGTTCCTATTGACGATACAATGTATGACGAAAACGGAATGCCAATGGATCCAAACGCTGGCGTTGAAACGGGAATGAGTGTTAAAACAAAAGCCATAATAGGTGTTTGCATTGCTTTAGTTATACTTATTCTTATAGCAATTAAAGTTATTAAAGCAAAAAGAGCGGCAAGACTTATAAAAGAGGATTTGGAAGCGGCAGACAGTATTGATGAAATGGAAGGAAAGGATAATAATGAGCAGCTTTGATTTAATAAACATGGCTGTGCGAAACCTGTGGAAGAGGAAAATGCGAACCTTTCTTACTGTGCTTGGTGTTATAATAGGAACGGCGTCGATAGTTGTTATGATTTCAGTAGGCATAGGCATGAACGAGGGCTATAAAACTCAAATTGAGGAAATGGGAAGCCTTACGGTTATAAACGTTAATGTGCCTTACAGTGCTGATACATCAAAAAATAAAGAAAAAGTTGAGCTTAACGCTAAAACCCTTGAGCAAATAAGCCAAATAACCGGCGTTGAGGCCGTTACGCCCGTTAAGCAGGATTATTTTACAATTATAGACGGCCGTTATGTTTATGACACAAGCGTAATGGGAATATTGCCGGAAACAATGGAGCAGATGGGATTTAAAGTACAGTCGGGACGTACACTTCAGGAAGGCGACTCGATGGCTATTGTGTTAAGTGCCTATGCTCTTGAGGGATTTTATAACCCTAAATTAAGCTGGCAGTATAGGTGGAACAGCAGCCAGTCGATAGAGATTAATCCTTATGAGGACAAGTTTCAAATTACATATGACAACAGTTATGGAACAAAGGACATGGACAAGTCCATCAAGCCTAAAAAAGTAGAGGTTGTGGGCGTTATGAACGAGACTGACCAAAACAGTTATGTTACCATTATGTCACTTAAGGACTTGGAAAAAATTGTTGCCGAAAGAGAAAAATATCAAAAAAAGCAAGACAATCCAAATAATAATAGCTCTCAAAATTCTAAAAAAGGAGTTTATGACAGAGCCATGGTTAAGGTTACAGATATGAACGACGTTGAGGACATACAAAAAATAATAAAAGATATGGGGTTTGAGACATACAGCCTTGTGGACTATCTTAATTCGGCTCAGGAGACTTCAAAAATGCTTCAAATGGTGCTTGGCGCAATAGGAGCTATATCGCTTTTTGTTGCCGCCATAGGTATAGCAAATACAATGGTTATGAGCATTTATGAGCGCACAAGGGAAATTGGCGTTATGAAGGTTATAGGCGCCACGGTTTCAGACATACGACGACTGTTTTTAACAGAGGCAGCCTTTATAGGTTTTATGGGCGGACTTGTGGGAATGGGCCTGAGCTTTGGAGTATCAAAAATAGTTAATGTTGTGAGCGCCAATATGGGCCGAGGAGACAGTATATCCATGATACCAATATGGCTGGCTATTGTGGGAGTGGGATTTGCCACATTAGTAGGTGTTTTAGCAGGATTTTTCCCAGCGGTGAGGGCGACTAAACTAAGCGCTTTGGCGGCCATAAAAACGGAGTGATTTTTGAACTTGAAAGGCGGTGCTGTTATTGGTATATTGCGCGGCGTTTCTTATGGCGGCGGTCTGCTTTTTCGCAGTGGCTTTAAAAGGCATTCGAGAAAGTGTCAAAAATATAGATTCACCTGTTACCGAGGTTATGGCAAGGGTTATTTGTAAGGATATGGAGGTGTTTTTTAATCAACAGCCAAATGCCGGGGATATGTCGGGAGCCCACGGTTTCATAAGTTTCAGTCATACTGTGCGGTATGCCGTTTTCAAAACCGAAGGCGGAGATGAGTTTAGGCTTAACCTGACTGATGAGCAGTATGATGCCATAGAGGAAAATCAGCTTGGTTTGCTGAAATTTAAGGGAACAAAATTTATTGATTTTATATAACGTTAAAAATATTTAGAACAAAAAACGCCTTTTGTCTTTCGAGCTAAAAAACGTGGTTTTTGAAGCTTAAGGACGGCGGCTCTTGGAATAAGAAAATTAAAAACACAACGTGATTTTCTTATATATGAGCCGTTATGGGGCGTTTTTTGTATTTTTAAGGTTAAACCGGTGAAAAGCGGCGGTCGGCTTTTAATGTTGAATTTATGATTTTTATGTATTATAATGGGCCTATCGCAATTAAACTGAGTATAAAAGTGAGGTAAAAATTATGAAATATATAGTAATGCTGTGCGACGGCATGGCCGATTACCCATTGAAGGAATTAAATGGAAAAACACCAATGGCCGCCGCTTTCAAGCCAAATATGGAAAGGCTTGCCAAAAAAGCCACAGCAGGTATTGTTAAAACTGTGCCCGAAAGTCTGAATCCCGGAAGCGATGTTGCCAATCTTTCGGCAATGGGCTATGACCCCGTAAGCTGTTATACGGGACGTTCTCCCCTTGAAGCCATGAGCATAGGCATAGATATGGCGCCGGACGATATAGCTTTCAGGTGCAATCTTGTTACGCTTTCGGACGACGAGCCTTTTGAGAAAAAAGTTATGGCTGATTACAGCGCTCAGGAAATAACTACGGCTGAAGCGGCGGAAATTATAAAGGCCGTAAACGAAGCTTTTGAGAACGACATTATAAAGTTTTATTCCGGAGTAAGTTACAGGCACTGCATGATATGGCACAAGGGGCCTAACGGCCTTGGTTTAACGCCACCCCATGATATTTCCGACAGAGTTATAGGAGAATATCTTCCTAAAAACGATACTTTGCTTGGCATGATGAAAAAAAGTTATGACGTTCTTAAAAATCACCCAGTAAATATAGAGAGAAAAAAGAGGGGACTTAATCCGGCTAATGCCATTTGGCTTTGGGGTGAGGGCACACGTCCGGCAATACCTAATTTTAAAGAGATGTTTGGACTTAAGGGTTCAGTAATATCGGCCGTTGACCTTATAAAGGGCATTGGTATAACAGCGGGCCTGGATGTTATAAACGTTGAGGGCGCAACAGGAAACATAACAACAAACTTTGCGAATAAGGGCAAAGCCGCTTTAAAATCTCTTGTTGAGAATGGCAACGACTATGTTTATATACATGTGGAAGCTCCAGACGAGTGCGGACACAGGGGAGAAATTGACAACAAGGTTAAATCCATAGAACTTATAGACAGGGATATAGTCGGGCCTCTTACAAAGGGCCTTGAGGAAGCCGGAGAGGATTATACAATAATGGTTCTTCCTGACCACCCAACGCCTATATCAACTAAAACCCACGCCAGAGACGCTGTGCCTTTTATAATATACAGAAGCAACGAGCCGGTAGAGGGCATAGACACATTCAGCGAGGAAGCGGCTGCCAAAACAGGGCTTTATATTCCAAACGGTCCTGAGCTTTCAAGACTTTTTTTAAGAAAATAAAATAAAACAGCCATGGTTTTAAGGCCTTAGTGGCCGGCAGCCAAGGCTGTTTATTTTTTTGCCGCATTTTAATTATTAAAGCTCAGGTTTTAAAAACCAGAGAATTTTGTGCAATTTGTTTTTTTGAGTGGATAACTTTATGCTATTTTTTATATTGACAAATGCCTT
>CAJFUS010000191.1 GCA_904420235.1 Candidatus Neoanaerotignum tabaqchaliae | reverse complement strand
TTCAAAATAAAACTGAAACAAAACGGAAACACTGTAAAAATTAAGATTTAACAACATAAAGATTAATGTTATAAGGTAGTAAAGGAATAGGAGAAAACATTGCACATAAATTGTGTGTTTCCGTCATAAAAAGCAAATTATGCTTATTGCGGTTATGAAGCGGATTTGAGAAAAAGCGGAAATATTTATTTTGGCTAATTTAAACTTTGTATAATTAAAACGGAATTTGTATATTTCAAATTTTAAACATAAATTTTTGGGCATTATAAAAGAGGCGGATTGTCCGCCTCTTTGAATATTTTAATAAAGTTATACCTCAGGCTCTATTAAGCCGTAATTTCCGTTTTTGCGTTTATAAACAACGTTAACAACTCCGCTTGCCGTATTAAGGAAAACGAAGAAGTCGTGGCCTAAAAGCTCCATTTGTTCAACAGCCTCATCAGGCTCCATTGGAACAATCTCGAATTTTTTGCTTCTTTCTATAACAGGAGCGCTGTCGGCAGTTTCCTCGGTGATGGCAGTTTCGCCAGGGTCAACATAGTTCCTTCTTTTTAAAGCTATGCTGCGGCCCTTAAGCTTTAAAAGCTGACGCTCAAGGTTTTCGGTGGCCTCGTCAACAGAGGACATCATATCCTCGTTTTCGGTTTCGGAACGTACTATTATTTTTCCATGTTTAAGGGTTATATCTGTTTTATATTTCAGCTTTCCTCTGTTTACTGCTATGTTTATTGTAGCGTCAGGAGGTATTATTTTTTCTATGCTTGAAACTTTGGCCTCTATTTTTTCTTTTGTTCTGTCGCCTATCTCGAAATTTTTTCCTCTAATGATGTATGTCATAATTAACAGCTCCTTTCAGCTTTTGCCTCAGGAAGAATAATAAAAATTCCCCTTAATTTGCTTATTCGACGTTTAGTTTAAAAATCCTTTTATTTAACTTAAAAATTTTTTAACACATCAAAAATATTTGTGTTTACATATTTTTAAAATATAATGTTAATTGTGTGTATAAAAACATAGGTTTTATTGTGGACAAAGTGGATAACTTGGTGCATAAATGATTTTGAGGCATTTTTTGATGTGGATAACAGACATATTTAATAACATGTATTTGCAATGTTAAAGGGGATTTTTAATTTGAATTTACATAAAGCTTTTATAACCGTCATAAAAAATATTTTATAAAACAAAAAAAGCGGACGATGCCGCTTTTTTGAGTGTATTTTATTTCATTTCCATTGCTTTAAGTGTGTTTTTATATGTTTTATATGTAATTTCGTCAAAGCAGACAATTACAATTTTCTCAAAATCAGGGTGGTCACTTAAAAATTTGGATATTTCGTTTAAGGCTATTTTAGAAGCCAAATCAACAGGAAACCTGTAAACGCCAGTGCTTATAGACGGAAATGCTATTGAGCGTATGCCGTTTTCATATGCCAAAGACAGGCTGTTTTTATAGCAGTTGGCCAAAAGCTCAGGCTCGCCTTTGTTTCCGCCGCGCCATATGGGCCCAGGAGTGTGTATAACATATTTGGCGTTAAGCTTATATCCCGACGTTATCCTTGCCTCCCCAGTGGGGCAGCCATTAAACTTTTTACATTCCTCAAGAAGCATTGCCCCAGCCGCCTTATGAATGGCGCCGTCAACTCCGCCTCCGCCTAAAAGGGAAGTGTTGGCAGCGTTTACTATCGCGTCCGTTTTCATTTTTACAATATCGCCTTTTGTAATATTTAGTCTGTTCATAGCGCACGCTCCTTTCAAAAGCTATTTTATATTATTTTTTTAAAAACGTAAACACTTATGTGGCAAAAATAATTTTTTTGTTGATGAATTTGAAATATTCTGATTTAACGCGTTAAACTTTTATAGTTAACCGCTTTAAAATGACATAAAAGATTGACAAAAATTTTAAAAAGTATTAAAATCAATTTATGACTGATTTTTGAATAAGATTTGTCCTTAAAGGGGGTACATATTTAATGAAACGTGGGTTTAGATTTATTACCGCGGCAGCAATGACTTTCGCTGTTGCGCTTACTGCGGCGGGCTGCTCAAGCTCCTCGTCGTCTTCTGAAAGTTCATCGGCGCAAAGCAGCGCCTCATCTCAGCAGGAAACGTCATCGGCCTCGCAGGAGAGCGGAACAAAGTTTAACATAGGCATTATGCAGCTTACCGACCATGAGGCTTTGAACGCATCAAGGGAAGGCTTTGTGGACGCCTTAAGCGACAACGGTCTTGTTGAGGGCGAAAATATTACAATAGATTATCAAAACGCGCAAAACGACCAGTCAAATCTTAAAACCATAAGCCAAAGATTTGTTCAAAACGATGTGGACCTTGTTTTAGCCATAGCTACTGGGGCCGCCCAGTCAATAGCGGCGGAAACAAGTGAGATACCTATTTTGGGAACGGCCATAACCGATTTTGAGGCGGCCCAGCTTGTGGAAAGCAACGAGGTTCCGGGCGG
>CAJFUS010000190.1 GCA_904420235.1 Candidatus Neoanaerotignum tabaqchaliae | reverse complement strand
TGATAAATTTTTGTAAGACCTGATGTTTCTATTATTAATTCATTATCCATGGTGATTCCTCCTTTTATAATAAGTATAAAGACCGAACATTAATTCAGCCTTTTTTAAACCTTAATTTTAGCTTAAATAGTTAAGACCATTAAGAAAAAGGCTTTTTTAAGGGTTATAATATGCTTTGAAGGGAGGAATTTTTATATGGATTATATTAAAGCAAAAATTCTTATTGTTGACGACAACAAAGAACTTTGTCAAATGATAAAAGACATACTTGTAAGCGAAGGTTACAGGTCTATAAAATATGTACTTTCCTGTAAAGAAGCGGAAAAGATAATCTGTTCCGAAAAACTTGATTTGGTTATACTTGACGTTAATTTTCCAAAAGAAAACGGGTTTGATTTTTATCAAAGAGTATGTGAGAAAGCAGAACTCCCGGTTATATTTCTTTCGGCCAGGGATAAGAATGAGGACAGGCTTAAGGGCCTTGGCCTTGGTGCCGACGACTATATAACAAAGCCTTTTTTGTCTAAAGAGCTGGTTTTAAGGTGCGGAGCTGTTTTAAAGCGTACATACAGCGGAGATACTTCCGAAATGGTTTGTCAAATAGGCGAAAAAATAATAAATATGTCGGCGGGAGTTGTGATGAATCCAAAAGACAACGGATTTGAGGAGATGCCTCTTACCAACAAAGAATATCAGCTTTTAAAAGTGTTTATTGAAAACCGCGGCAGAATACTTACATTTGATTTTTTGGCCGAAACTGTTTGGGGCCGCAATTACTATGGCTATGAGAACACTCTTATGGTTCATATAAGAAAGCTGCGGGAGAAAATAGAAGACAATCCCTCGGAGCCGAAGTATCTTATTACAATGAAAGGACTTGGGTATAGACTGAACAAATGAAAAGCCTGATAAAGATTTATTTTAAATATATGGCTCTGGCCATTATAATAATTTTTATGTTTATAATGCTTCAAATGGTAATTATAATACGCGCCGGAGTGCAGATGGGTGAAATAAGCCGTGTTCCAAGCGACGGTAAATACAGTATTTCAAGGATAGCGGAAGAAGTCGAAATAGATGAAAAGGGAAGCATAGCAAATGATAGTGATATAAAGAGTCTTATAGCGCAGGGCGGCGGAGAGTTCGCTTTTATGCTTGACGAAAACGGAAAAATAACTTGGGAATATAACTTGAGTGATGAAATGAATCACAGCTATACTCCGGCCCAAGTGGCGTCTTTCTCGAAGTGGTATTTAAACGGTTTTCCCGTGTCGGCGTGGGAAAAAGACGGAATGCTTTTTGTTATTGGATATCCCAAAAACAGTATATGGAAATATAACATAGTTCAAAGCATGAGCGATATGAGTACTATGTTTAAAATGACGGGTTTAAGTATTTTTGGAGCTTTTATTTTTATTGTTGTTCTTGTTATATTATTCGGTTTTATGTATTACCGCAAAATGCGTGTTATATCAGACGGCGTAAGAGACATGGCGAAGGGCAAAAGTGTTTTTATAAGCAAAAAAAGCGGACTTGACGAAATAGCCCTTTGTATAAACGAGGCATCAAAAAAACTGCAATGTCAAAGACAGGCCATTGAAAAACGCGACGAGGCAAGGGCGGAATGGATAAATGCCGTGTCACACGATATAAGAACGCCTTTGTCCCTTGTTATGGGCTATTCCGAGCTTATAGAGTTAAACAGTGAAAATGCCGGAATTGTTAAGGAAAAGGCCGTTTTAATTAAGGAACAAAGCATGAAAATCAAAAAGCTTATAGAAGACCTTAATTTGGCTTCAAAGTTGGAATACAGCATGCAGCCTTTAAGAAACGAGGATATACCGCTTGCATGGGCTATAAGAAAGGCGGCGGCCGAGAGATTTAATGTTATTGATGAAAGCAGTTTAGGCTTGTATAAACTTAATATCAATATATCCGATGAATTTGAGAGATTTAAAATACGCGGCGACAAGCAGCTTATGCTTAGAGCCTTTGATAATTTAATAGGAAATTCCATAAGACATAACCCAAATGGGTGTGAGATATATATAACGGCCAAAATTGAAAAAAACGCAGTATATATAAATTTCAGCGACAGCGGAAGAGGAATTCCGAAAGAAATTGCTGATGTGGTTAATTTTAATAAAGCCAGTTCAAACCATGTTATGGGGCTTATTATAGTTAAAAAAATTATAACTGCTCACAATGGCAAAATGAGTATTGGAAAGGGGATAAGCATTAAATTCCACGTTGGGGAAAATGATTTTTACACCGAAGTGTAAATTTTTAATTATTTTTAGTTGACAACGACTGTGCTTTTTTAAAATTTTGTTGACAAAGCCTTTGGCATATATGATATTATATGAACATATATTCATGTTAATTTGGGAGAATATGACGATGGAAACTGAAAAAAATTCTAAAAAACAAGTTTTGCCCGACGAGAATGAAATGAGCAGACTGGCTGAAATTTTTAAGGTTTTTGGGGACTTGACCAGGATAAAAATATTATACGCTGTTTTTAATTCCGAATTATGTGTAAGCGACATATCAAGCATAATAAACGTATCCCAGTCGGCTACATCTCACCAGCTGAAAAATCTTAAAATAAACGGTCTTATTAAAAGCCGCAGAGAAGGCAAGGAAATATATTATTCACTGTGCGATGAGCATGTTAGAGATATACTTGGAAAGGGCATGGAGCATATTAGAGAGGAATGAGTTTAAATATAAACTTTAATATTGTAAGCTGAAAACCTTAAAATTATCGTTATGATGATTTTTTATTAGTATTCAGCAAGCATTGTTTTATAGGTTTATTTTGCAGAGTTAGAATATACTTTAAATGATGTGTTAATGCTACTGAAACAATATTAAAAAAATATCCTGATTGTATAAAATTTTTTTAGTTTAATATTAAAGTTTATCTCTGTTTTATTATGCTATACTAATTTAAGACAAAATAAAAACGCCGGTATATACCGGCGTATATGTGCGCGACATGATTCGAACACGCGGCCTTCTGATCCGTAGTCAGACGCTCTATCCAGCTGAGCTACGCGCACATATTAATCAAAAGCACTATTTATTATAAATTATTTGCTAAAGTTTGTCAACATAATTTTATGATATAAAGTTTATTTTTTGTGTAGGATTACAATACATGTGTTACAACTAAATAATTAAAAAGCGAGGACGACTCACTTTGTGTTATATTTGAATCACCACAAAAC
>CAJFUS010000189.1 GCA_904420235.1 Candidatus Neoanaerotignum tabaqchaliae | reverse complement strand
TTTTCGGCCCCTTCAGTAATGGCTGTTCCCGCCGCCTCAACGTTACCGGTAAAAAAGCACAAAAGTATGCCGGCGCCTATGGCAAAGCTCCATATATAATCAAGCATAATGCCTCCAAAACCTTTTTTATAAATAAATATTTAGTTTGGGGACAAAATATGCTATTAAAAATTCTTGAAAAGGAAAGATTATTTTTTATTTTATGGACGGCTGTCTATTATAATAGTTTTTCCTCCGTTTAAGTACACTTCAACCATAATACATATTGTCTTTTTATTTATGTCGCTACTGAATACAATTATGGCCTCAGCCTTATTTCTGTTTATAAATTTTATTATGCGCTTTTTCCAAAATTTATATGAAGTTGGGTATACAATATCCACGGCCGAACAATGGTTAAGTATTTTTCGGAGTGTTTCCTTATCGCCTTTAACTGAATAATCATATGGTGAGAAAGCTAAAATACGTATTTGAGGAAATAATTTTTTCAAATTCACAAGAACTTCTGCAAATTCAATTCCGCTTCCATATTCAAAATCACATATAAAGAATTTTACGCCATCTTCTATAAAATTAATTATCTGTTTTTCTATTTCAAATTTTATACATTCCTTTTTAGGTGTTTCATCGATTTCCCCAGCTATAAAACATATTCTCAAACTTAACGCCCCTCCTATTAATTCATCTGATAATTAGTATTATAAGTCTTATTTTAAATAAAAGTAATCCTATTTATACATTCTTATAAGTTTATTTTTTATATAAACTGTTAATAAAGATTGTGAGAGGGTTGCTTATATGGATATTAATTACGTTGGTATAGGAGAGCGTATTCGCTCAAAAAGAAAAGAATTAGGAATAACACAAAATAAATTGTCCGAAATGATAGGACTAAGTGAACACTATATTTCAAAAATAGAAAGAGCCGTTTCAAAACCAAGTGTTGAAACACTTGCGGCAATATCAAAGGTTTTAAATATATCTCTTGATTATTTAATTACCGGAAAAACTATTAATATTGAAAATTCGGAAACAATAAATAAAATTTTAGGCACTCTTTACCTTATGGACGAAAAAGACAGGATATTTATTTCAAAATTTCTTGAATTTTATAAAAACAACAAAAAATAAGTTTCCTCGCTCCTCTCATATAAATTTCTGAAAATATATAATTAACACAAATAAAAAAGACGCTTTTGCGCCTTTTATTTATCTCTTTATTAAAGTATTGAAAAACCAAGCTGCTTTATATCGTTGGCAAAGGCCACAACACCGTCATGTGTAAGTTCTGTAAGGTCCCGACCATAAGATTTGAATTTTTTAAGCACGCTGTCGGGCACAGTTATTATTTGGGCTCCGCACTCCTGCGCCTCAATTATGTTGTAAAACTCTCGGCAGCTTGCCCAAAGAATGCTTATATCCGGATTTTTTTTGGCATAAGCGCATGCTCGTTTAACCATTGGCTTAGGGTCAACGCCTGTGTCGGCAACACGTCCGGCAAACATGGACACAATGCACTTAACTTCAGGAGTTATAGAGTCTATAACCTCAATGGCCTGCTCGTCTGTCATAACAACCGTAGCGTTAATCTTTATGCCCTTTGACGTAAGTCTTTTTATAAGTCCGCAGGTTTTCTCATACTTTGTGTTCATATATGGTATCTTAACATAAACATTGCTTCCAACGGCGCTTATGGCCTCGGCCTCTTTTTCCATTATTTCAATATCATCAGAAAATACCTCAAAGGAAACCGGCATATCCGGTATGTTTTTAACAACTTCCTTGGCAAATTCCATATAATTTGTAACTCCGGCGCTTTTCATAAGGGACGGGTTTGTTGTAAAGCCCTTTACTATTGAGCCACTGTGCTGTTTTAACATGCTTTCCAAATCGGCGCCGTCGGCGTATATGTCTATTTTTATATTATTTTCCATTTTTCCACCCCTCAACTTGTTTTGTTGAATTGAATTTTACCATTTTAACGGCATAAAAACAAGAGCAAAAAACAAACCGGCGTTTTCAGCGCCGGCCTGTTTTTAAGAAAGGTAAGTTACAAGTTATGAAATTTTTAAGGAGTAGATTTTTATGTTCTCTCGAACGATTATTATTATGCTTTAAATATGTGTATTGGGTATAAACAAAATATGAACTTTATGTTAACTTACTTGCTTAAGGATTTTAAAAGCCGTATCTCCTCTGCATAGCCCTCAAGTTCGTTGGGCGTTTCAAGATAAAATGGAAGATTTTTTAAATATGGGTGGTTTATTATTCTCTCAAAGGCCTCAATGCCTATAAAGCCTTGTCCTATTTTTTGGTGCCTGTCTTTATGGCTTCCAATTGGGTTCATAGTGTCGTTTATATGAACGGCCTTAAGGTGCTCAATTCCAACAACACTGTCAAACTCCTCCAAAACACCGTCAATATTATTAACTATGTCATATCCGGCGTCAAAAACATGGCAGGTATCCATGCAGACGCCGATTTTTACTCTTTCATCAACCAAGTCTATAATACGGCGCAGTTCTTCAAACTTACCACCTACTTCCGTACCCTTTCCGGCCATTGTTTCAAGCAGTATGGTTGTTTGGCTATCCGCCTTAACGGCTTTGTTTATTGTTTCGGCTATAAGTCTTACGCCATCATCAATGCCCTGACCCACATGGCTTCCCGGGTGAAAATTATAAAGCCCTCCGCCAAAATATGTGTCCAGCCTCTCAATATCTCCGCTCATTGCCTCAAGGGCAAAGCTCCTTGTTTTTTCATCTTTAGAACATGGATTAAGAGTGTAGGGCGCATGAACAAGAAACGGCCCCAGTACCGATTTTTCGCAAATATCCTTAAATTTATTTATGTCATCCAAATCAATCTCTCTGGCCTTTCCTCCGCGTGGGTTTCGGCTGAAAAACTGAAACACATCCGCGCCAATTTTAACAGCGTCATTAGCCATAGCGGCATAACCCTTGGCAACTGAAAGATGACAGCCAATTTTCAGCATTTTG
>CAJFUS010000188.1 GCA_904420235.1 Candidatus Neoanaerotignum tabaqchaliae | reverse complement strand
TCCGCCCTGTTCAAAGGCCGCATGGCCGTATTGGTCATAGGCCGCCTTCTTCTGCGGGTCCGAAAGAATTTCGTATGCCTCGTTAACTTCTTTCATCATTTCTTCGGCTTTTTTATCCCCCGGGTTGTTGTCGGGATGATATTTTTTAGCCATTTTTCTGTATGCGCGTTTTATGTCGCTTTCAGAAGCGTTCTTATCAATTCCGAGCACTTCATAATAATCTCTTTTATTTGCCAAATCAATTCACCGCCTATATAAAAAGCCGAAGCTTTACCTCCTGTAATACCACAATAAAGGGCAGGAACGTCCTGCCCCTTATAAAACATCTTTAGTAAGTCAAAGACTATTCTCAAATTTATTCCGCAAATTGCTTTTGCAGTGTTTGCAGAATTAGTTGAATTTAACCAGCCTTCATTTTATAAGCAGTTTCCTTCGCCTTAAAAAACAGGAAATGCTTGCTTTGTTGATTAAATTTCTTTTCCGCTTCCGTCAACAACATCTGGGCCTGACTGTGAGTTATTATTGTCTGTGCCCTGCTGCTGCGCGTTCTGCTGATAAAGCTTTTCGGAAATTTTATAGAATTTCTGAGTAAGCTCGTCTGTGGCTTTTTTAATGTTATCAATATCGGCGTCTGTCATTGTTTCAGGCTGCATATCTTTTACTAGGTCTTTAAGCTTGTTAAGCTCGCCCTCAATGTCAGCCTTTTCAGAAGCGTCAATCTTTCCTTCCAGCTCTGAAAGAGTTTTCTCTGTTTGGAATATAATTGAGTCAGCGCCGTTTTTAGCGTCTATGGCGTCTTTACGCTTCTTATCCTCCTCGGCAAATCTTTCAGCCTCTTTTACAGCCTTGTCAATCTCCTCGTCGCTGAGGTTTGTGCTGGCAGTAATTGTAATTGACTGTTCTTTTCCTGTGCCAAGGTCCTTTGCCGATACATGAACAATACCGTTAGCGTCTATATCAAAAGCAACCTCAATCTGAGGAACGCCTCTTCTTGCCGGAGCTATACCGTCAAGCCTGAACATTCCAAGCTCTTTGTTGTCTTTGGCAAGAGGTCTTTCACCCTGAACAACCCTAATGTCAACGGCCGACTGATTATCTTCGGCTGTTGAGAAAATCTGCTTCTTTGTTACAGGTATAGCTGTGTTTTTGTCAACAATGTGCGTGGCAACTCCGCCTAATGTTTCTATTGAAAGTGTAAGCGGTGTAACATCAAGAAGCATAATGTCGCTGGCGCTTGAGTCGCCCGAAAGCTTTCCGCCCTGTATAGCGGCACCGATAGCTACACACTCATCAGGGTTAATGCCCTTAAACGGGTCTTTGCCGGTAATCTTTTTAACAGCTTCCTGAACAGCTACAATTCTTGTTGAACCGCCTACAAGAAGTACCTTGTCAAGCTCTGAAGCCTTAAGTCCGGCGTCGTCAAGAGCCGTTCTAACAGGTCCCATTGTTCTGTCAACAAGGTCGGCTGTAAGCTCGTCAAACTTAGCTCTTGTAAGAGTGATGTCCATATGTTTAGGTCCGTCCTGATTCATTGTTATGAAAGGAAGGTTAATGTTTGTTGTTGTAACTGTTGAAAGCTCTTTTTTGGCTTTCTCGGCGGCCTCTTTAATTCTTTGCATAGCCATTTTGTCATTTTTAAGGTCCATGCCTTCTGTTTTCTTAAACTCGGCAACAAGATAATCCATAACCCTCTGGTCAAAGTCGTCGCCGCCAAGGTGAGTATCGCCGCTTGTGGCGCGAACCTCTATAACACCGTCGCCTATTTCGATAACCGAAACATCGAATGTACCGCCGCCAAGGTCGTATACAAGTATCTTTTGTTCTTCCTCGTTGTCAAGGCCATAGGCAAGGGCTGCGGCTGTAGGCTCGTTAATTATACGTTTTACATCAAGTCCGGCTATTTTTCCGGCGTCCTTTGTAGCCTGTCTTTGAGCGTCTGAGAAATAGGCAGGAACTGTTATAACAGCCTCTGATACTGTTTCTCCCAAATAACTTTCGGCGTCTGATTTAAGTTTTTGAAGAACCATAGCTGAAATTTCCTGAGGAGAATAGCTCTTTCCCTCTATTGTAACTTTATAGCTTTCGCCCATATGACGTTTAATTGAGCTTATTGTATTATCTGGATTTGTTATTGCCTGACGTTTAGCAGGCTCGCCAACAAGCCTTTCGCCTGTTTTAGCAAAACCAACAACAGAAGGAGTTGTTCTTCCGCCGTCGGAATTTACTATAACCGTCGGCTTTCCGCCTTCCATTACGGCTACGCAAGAGTTTGTTGTTCCAAGGTCAATTCCTATTACTTTTCCCATAATATATTCCTCCTAAATGATTAAACTGATTTTCAAAATTTATATGTCAAAATATAATTAATTAGCTACCTGAACCATGCTGTGTCTTATTACTTTTCCCTTATGGGTATAGCCCTTAAGCATTTCTATTGATATTGTGTTTTCCTCAAAGCTTTCATCCTCAATGTGGCTTACTGCCGAGTGAAGCTTAGGGTCAAACTTTTCCCCAAGGGCTGGTATTTCCTCAACACCCATTCCCTTTAATGTTTCTTTAAACTGCTTAAGTATCATTTCAAAGCCTTTAATAAAGCTTTCGGTTTCAGCCGTACTGTTCTTTTTCTGAGACTCAACGGCTCTTTCAAGATTATCCACAACGGGAAGCAGTTTTTCTATTGTTTCTCTCACACCGTCGTCATACATACTGGCTTTTTCCTTTGAGGTTCTCTCGCGGAAGTTGTAAAACTCGGCCATAAGCCTTTGATATTTGTCAACATACTCCGCCGATTTGGCCTCAAGCTCCGCCAGCTTTTTATCGGCTTCATTTTCCTCAACAGGTTCCTCCGAAGGGTCAACTGCCTCGTCTATCGACTCATCTACAACCTTTTCGTCAAAAGCCTCCTCGCCGCCCTCCGGCATTATGTTCTCTTTATTGTCGTCCATAACCATTTTCCTTTCCGCTATGAATTATCCTTCTTTTTGCCTTTACGCATTTTCTTTTCATTATCTGAATATGAACTTTCGTCCTTTTTCCCGCTTTCAAGATTGTTAAGCACATCTTCTATGTTATCAACCATTCCGTTAAGGACGGAAACAACCTGCGAGTAATCCATTCTTGTAGGCCCCAAAATACCTATGGTGCCTGTTATGTTGTCTCCAAACTGATATGTTGTGGTAACAATGCTGCAATCCTTCATTTCCTCAATGCCGCTTTCGTTGCCTATATAAATTTGAAGCTCGCCGTTTTTCTTTCCGTCGGACAGAAGATTAGATAGAGCATCCTCTTTCTCAAGAGTCTTAAAAAGTGATTTAGCTTTTTCAATATCGCTGAATTCTGGAAAGGCCAGCATATTGTTTGTGCCGCTTAAATGGAACCTTTCGCTTGAAACCGACTTGACCATTTCATCAATGGACTCTCTTAAAAGGGATATAATCTCGCCATAGCCGTTAAGCTCTCTGTATATATCGTCTATTTTGTCCTGACTTACGCTTTCTATAACCTGTCCGTGAAGTATGTCGCTTACAACTTTTGAAAGCTCGTCAAGTCTGTTATCGTCCGGCATATACATAACTTTGGCTATTTTATTTTTAATTATATTTCCCTCGGCGGCTATTATAACCATAAGCTCGCTTTCATTAAGCGACATAAACTTTATTTTATTAAGCTTTGTGTTTTTAACAACCGGCTCTGAAAATATAGTTGTGTAGTTTGTCATTTTTGATATAAGCTTCGCCGTTTCGTCCATTAAATATTGTATCTGGTTTATGTTGCGCCCTATAAGCCCGCTTACCATTTTTTTGTCATAGTCGTCAAGCTTCTTTTTTTGCATCATAATACTGTCTACATAAAGCCTGTATCCGGCGTCGGAAGGTATTCTTCCGCTTGAGGCGTGAGGCTGTATTATAAACCCCATTTCCTCAAGGTCGCTCATCTCGTTTCTAATGGTGGCGGAGCTTACGCCCAAGTCGTACTTTTTGGCGATGGTTCTTGAGCCTACCGGCTCTGCCGTAGCTATATAATCGGTAATTATAGCCTGAAGTATTTTAAGTTTTCTCTCGTCCAGCGCCACTATTTCCGCCTCCTTTTCTTGTTAGCACTCACCAAGCTTGAGTGCTAATTTATAATAATAAGATAACACCACACTCAATAAGTGTCAAGTGTTATTTTCAAAATTTATTAATTTTTTTCTGCTTTAGGCCAAATTTCCTTATTTTATAAATATTTGAAAATCAAAGATAGTTGGCAAATTTTCCGCCCCAATTTACTCTTAACAGGCAGTATGCCCGCAGTATTCAAAGGCGGTATATTTAAACCGCCGCTAATTTTATAAATGGCTCCCGCGGTTTTCCGCCGTTTTCACCGACTTTTATTGTTCAGTTCAATCACAACTATCTCCGGACGGTTATTAAAACGTATTGGAACGGCGCTGTTTCCCAAACCACGGCTTACAACCATTTTAGTGTTGTTTTTCTCATAAAGTCCAGAGTCGTATCTTGGAAAAAAGCCTTGGTTGGGCGCGAACAATCCTCCCACAAAGGGCAGACGGAATTGTCCTCCATGGGCGTGTCCCGCTATAACCAAATTAACGCCGCTTTTCGCGTACTCCTCAAACAATTCCGGCCTGTGAGAAAGCAGAACCGTAAAAATATCTTCTTTAATAAATTCATCTATATTACTTAAAGTAATCCTATTTTCTCCCGCATATTTGTTCAGCCTTAAATATTCCGGGTCGTCAATTCCGATTATTTGAATCTCACTTTCTCCCCGCTCTATGGATACGCTTTCACCATGAAGAACATTTGCTCCGGCGTTAACCATAATGCTTTCCAGCTTGAAATACTCGTCTTTTCCGGTTCCGCCTTGTTCCAAAAGTCTCGCCTCATGATTGCCCGTAACATAATACACAGGCGTCGTTTTCAGAGCCTTCTCCACAAATAAGGCCGCCGTTAGTGTATCCGTTCTTCCGGAATCTATAATGTCGCCTGTTGCCACAATAATGTCAGGCTGGCAATCTTCTATAACTTCAAGCAGCTCATTGTTTCCCCGGCCAAACTCCGCATTATGCAGGTCCGACACCTGAACTATTCGAAAGCCGTTAAAGGCGGAGGGAATACCTGAATCGTATATAACAATTTTTTCGGCAGTTAAAGCCTTGTTGCCCCATATAACCCAGATTATAAATAAAAGCGCGGCCGTTGACATAAGGACTAATCTTTTTCTCATGTATTCCCTCCCTTTTAACTTGCTTCGTTCTGCGGAAAATTTATATAATAAATTTCTCAAAAACATAATTGCTTACATCAAAGCCGTAGTCCGTAAGAATAACGCGGTTATCTCTCTCAAAAGCAAGGCCCTCCGATATAATTTCTTTTAATTCCTTACCGTAAATTTCATCAATATTCATTCCAAAACGCCTTTTAAACTCCGAAACACTCACGCCCTCACTCATTCTAAGGCCCATAAACATAAATTCTGCCATTTTGTCCTTTTCGCTTAAAAGCTCAACATCATACTTTTTAAATTGGCCACTGCGTATATACTCCTCTAAGTTATATGTGTTGTGAAAACGTCGGCCGTTAAAATAGGAATGGGCCCCAAGACCAAAACCCATATACTCCCCTGTCCTCCAATACACACTGTTGTGTCGGCTCTCAAACCCAGCCTTGGCGAAATTGCTTATCTCATATCTTTTATATCCCTTTTCCTCAAGCATATCAACGGCCATGTGATACATTTTTCTATCTGTTTCATCGTCGGGAACAGCCATTTTCCCATTGTCGTACATGTCCTTAAAAGGCGTTCCTTCCTCTATAATGAGACTGTACGCCGATATATGTTCCGGCTCAAGATTCACAACCCAGCTAACTGTCTCACGCCAGTCCTCAACTGTCTGCCGCGGCAGAGAAAACATTATGTCGCAGCTTATATTTTCAAATCCGGCCCTTCTGGCAAATAAAAATTCTCTTTCAAAATCCTCGGCTGTATGTATTCTTCCCAATAATTTTAAAATATCATTCTG
>CAJFUS010000187.1 GCA_904420235.1 Candidatus Neoanaerotignum tabaqchaliae | reverse complement strand
GAGCTGGAGGAGGAAGTTGGCCTTAAGGCAGGAAAACTTACATTTGTGTGCGACACATACGCCGCCATAGGCATATGTACCGAAAGAGTTATTCTTTATATAGCCCAAAATTTAACAGAGGGAACATTGAATCCTGACCCTGACGAGTTTATTGAGATTGAGAAATACAGCATTAAAGAGGCTGTGGATATGATTTTTAATGGACAAATAGAAGACATAAAAACGGTTGCGGGAATATTGGCGGCCTATAAATACACAGAAAAAGAAAAATAAATGTAATATATTGTTTGATTTTTTAAATAAATAATGGTATATTATTTTTGTTTTAAACACATTTTTTCGCATAAATATACATTTTTACAGGATTGGAGAATAATAAATGCAGAAGGTTTACAGTAAGGTAACGGACAGTTTAAACTTTTTTCAGGGCATAGACCCGACGGAGCTTGCGGCTAAATACGGAACACCCCTTTATGTTTACAATGAAAGGATATTAAGGCAAAGGTGCAGAGACCTTAAAAATCTTGTTAAATATCCGAATTTTGTTGTGGATTACTCTGCTAAAGCCAATTCAAATTTGGCTTTTCTTGAGATAGTTAAATCGGAAGGCCTTGAGGTTGACGCTATGTCTCCGGGAGAAATTTATATTGAGAGGCTTGCAGGCTTTGAGCCAAAAGAGATTTTTTACATCTGCAATAATGTTTCGGAAGACGAAATGAAATATGCCATTGATGCTGGAGTTGTTATAAGTGTGGATTCCCTTTCTCAGCTTGAGCAGTACGGCCGTCTTAACCCAGGCGGAGATGTGGCTATAAGATTTAATCCTGGAGTTGGCGCCGGACATCATGAAAAGGTCGTTACGGCAGGAAAGAAAACAAAATTTGCCGTTGACCCGGAATTTATACCTCAGGTTAAAGATATACTTAAAAAATACAATCTTAACCTTGTTGGCATAAATCAGCATATAGGCTCTCTTTTTATGGACGGAACCGCCTTTGTTAAAAGCATAGGCAACCTTTTAGAGATTGCCAAGCAGTTTAAAGGTCTTAAGTTTATAGACATGGGCGGCGGCTTTGGCATACCATACAAAAAAGAATTTGATGAGCCTGCCCTTGACCTTAAGGATTTGGGAAGCAAAATAGACGAGGCACTCTTTAAATTCTCTAAGGAGTATGGAAGCGAGGTTACATTCAGAATTGAGCCGGGCAGGTATATATCTGCTGAGTGCGGAGTTATACTTGGTACGGTTCATGCCATTAAATATAATCACTCCCACAAGTTTGCCGGAACGGACATAGGGTTTAATGTGCTTCAAAGGCCTATAATGTATGATTCATACCACGGTATTGAAGTGTTCAGAAAGTCTGACAAAAAGTCGGAGAAAAATGAGGACATAACAATAGTTGGCAATATATGCGAAAGCGGGGATATACTTGCCAAAGACAGGAACCTGCCTGAAATTTTTGAGGGCGACACGCTGTGCGTGCTTGACGCCGGAGCCTATGGATTTTCAATGGCCTCCAACTATAACAACAGGCTCAGACCGGCGGAGGTGCTTATAAGAGAAAACAACGATGTTGTGCTTATAAGGGAAAGGGACGAGCTTGCCGATATAAGGCGCCATCAGATTTCACTTAAAAAATATTGATAATTTTACGCCGCCGGAGTATACTTATTTTGGCGGCATATTTTTTTATCTGAAAGGAGATTGTATAATATGGGAGAAACTCCAATGGAAATAAGGAATAGGCTTTTAGCCGACAAACTTATTAAAAACTTCGCCAGAAGGCATATGGAAGCATACTACTGTCCAACAAAAGAAGAGGCCGTTAAAAAGGCCCTTGAGCTTATACCGGAAAAAAGTTCCATAATATGGGGCGGTTCAATGACAATTAGGGATATGGGTCTTGTTAAAGCCCTTCACGAGGGAGACTATGACATTTTCGACAGAGATTTGTGCACAGATCCTGTTGAAGCTCAGGCGGCAATGAGAAGAGCCTTCAGCATGGACTGGTTCCTTACAAGCGCCAACGCTGTTTCAGAGGATGGACAGATTGTTAATATAGATGGTTTGGGCAACAGAGTTGCGGCTATTACGTTCGGACCTACAAATGTGCTTTTTGTAATAGGTCTTAATAAGGTTACTCAGGATTTGGAATCTGCCGTTAAAAGGGCAAGAAGCACTGCTGCGCCTATAAACGCCGCGAGATTTGAGGACATGAAAACGCCTTGTAAGGTAGACGGTACATGCCATGACTGCAACGCACCGGGATGTATATGCAGCTGCATACATGTACTTAGGAACGCCAAAATAGAAGGAAGATACAAAATAATACTTGTTGGCGAGGAACTTGGATATTAATTAAACAATAATACATAAAACTCCGCTTAGGCAAATGCTTAGGCGGGGTTTTT
>CAJFUS010000186.1 GCA_904420235.1 Candidatus Neoanaerotignum tabaqchaliae | reverse complement strand
GTGGTGATTCAAATATAACACAAAGTGAGTCGTCCTCGCTTTTTAATTATTCAGTTGTAACACATGTATTGTAATCCTACAAATAAAACATAAAATAATATAAATGATATATTGCCCAATTTTTTATATTATGCTATAATTGTGCCAAAGGCTTGTATTATTTATATGGAGGATATGTGAAATGGCAAATACGTTAGTTATTATTCTGTCTGTTATTATGGCCATTATAGGTCTTCTTCTTTGCGTCATAATTCTTCTTCAAAACAATCGTTCCGCCGGTCTTGGCGCCATAAGCGGTTCATCGGCCAATGCCGACTCATATTGGAGCAGAAACAGAGGCAACTCAATGGAAGGCGCTCTTGAGAAATATACCAAAATAGGCGGAGCTTTATTTATGATTTTAGGAATTATAATCAATTTTCTTTTGTAATTTATCAAAAGCGTCTGTTGATTTAAATTAATTTCTAAACAACATATTGGCACAAACCGGATAAAATATAAAAGACGATAGAATAAAGCATATTCTACCGTCTTTTTAGTTGTCAGGAAATATTCAATATAAATTTCAAATTCTCTATTGTTAGATTAACAACTAAATTGATGTTTACCTTTCAGCAGTTTAAAGTTTAACTTCAAACTATTAAAAATCCCCCTCTCAAACCAAAGAGGGGGAAGTAATTATAATATTTAATCAACAGTATTATCAGGTACTATTTCCTGAGCAGGTTCATCTTCCGCAGATTCATCAGTTTCCTCTTCATCTATTTGGTCGGCGGCTATTTTAGCGGCTCCCGCAACGTTTACCCCTCCGTCAAGATTTATAAGCTTAACTCCTTGACTGGCTCTGCCAACAACAGATATATCATTGGCTCTGAGCCTTATTATAACTCCCTCAGATGTTATAAGCATTAACTCCTCATCTTCATTAACTATAAGGGTTCCCGTTATTTTTCCGGTTTTGTCGGTTATCTGGTGTATCTTAACACCCATGCCGCCGCGTTTTTGAACATTAAACTCCGAAACAGCCGTTCTTTTTCCATAACCCTTTTCAGTTACGTTAAGAACCTGTGTATTTTCCTCTATAATGTCGGCCGAAACAACATAATCTCCGTCCCTTAACTTAATTCCACGCACGCCTGTTGCGGTTCTTCCCATTGGGCGCACATCGTCCTCATTAAACCTTATGCCCATTCCGTCATGAGTGGCTATAAATATGTCATTTTGTCCGTTTGTAACCATTACGGCTATAAGCTGGTCGTCATCTTTAAGGTTAATGGCGTTAAGGCCGCCTTTTCTTATATTGGAATAGCTCATCATGTCGGTCTTTTTAATTATACCCTGTTTTGTAATCATAACAAGATATTTATCCGGTTCAAACTCCTTAACAGGTATAACGGCGTTAATCTCCTCATTTTGAGCAATTTCCAAAAGATTTACTATGGCTACGCCTCTGGCGTTTCTTCCAGCCTCAGGCACCTCATACCCCTTAAGCCTGTATACCTTGCCTATGTTTGTGAAAAACAGCATTGTGTCATGGGTAGAGCTTACAAAAAGGTCCTTTATGAAGTCTTCATCACGGGTCTGCATTCCTATAATTCCTTTGCCGCCCCTGTTTTGGCTTTTATATGTGTCAAGCGGTGTGCGCTTAACATAATTCATGTGAGTAAGGGTTATAACGCTTACCTCGTCCTCTATAAGGTCTTCAATGTCAATATCCCCTGGATTATCTATTATCTTTGTGCGGCGAGGGTCGTTATATTTTGCTTTAACAGCTAAAATCTCGTCCTTTATAACACCAAAAAGCTTTTTCTCATCGGAAAGTATATCCATATAGTATTTTATTTTTTCCATAAGCTCCTTGTGCTCGTTATCTATTTTTTCCCTCTCAAGGCCCTGAAGCCGTCTGAGCTGCATATCCAATATAGCCTGAGCCTGAACGTCCGTAAGACCAAACTTCTGCATAAGTCTTTCTTTGGCGTTGTCATAGCTTTCGCGTATTGTTTTTATAACCTCGTCAATGTTGTCTATGGCAATCATAAGACCTTCAAGTATATGGGCTCTTTTTTGGGCTTTATCCAAATCGAATTTTGTTCGTCTTGTAACAACCTCCTCCTGATGAAGAAGGTATTTGTCCAGCATATCCTTAAGGTTAAGTATTTCCGGCTTGCCGTCAACAAGAGCCAGCATTATAACGCCGAAGCTCTCCTGAAGCTGAGTATATTTATAAAGCTGATTCAGTATAACATTTGAGTTATAATCCTTTTTAATATCTATGGTTATTTTTATATCGTCGCCGGCGGACTCGTCAAGTATGTCGCTTATTCCCTCTACTTTCTTTTCTTTAACAAGGTCGGCTATTTTTTCCACAAGACGGGCTTTATTAACCTGATAAGGTATTTCGGTAACAACAATACGCTCCCTGCCGTTTGGAAGAGTCTCTATCTCAGCCTCGCTTCTTACGGTTATTTTGCCTCGTCCGGTTTTATAGGCAGCCCTTATGCCGCTTCTGCCAAGTATATTGGCGCCTGTTGGAAAATCCGGACCCTTTATATATCCCATAAGTTCCTCAACAGTTGTTTCCGTGCCGTTAATTTTATCGTCTATAAGACACACAACTCCGTCTATAACCTCTCCAAGATTATGGGGCGGTATGTTTGTGGCCATTCCTACGGCTATTCCCGAAGAACCGTTTATAAGCAGGTTTGGTATCCTTGCCGGAAGCACAACCGGTTCTTTCTCGTTCTCATCATAATTTGGAACAAAATCAACTGTGTTTTTATCTATGTCCGACAGCATTTCAACAGCTATGCGGCTCATTTTAGCCTCTGTATAACGGCTGGCGGCTGCTCCGTCGCCGTCTATGGAGCCGAAATTTCCATGGCCGTCAACAAGCATATAGCGCATAGAGAAATTCTGCGCCATACGCACCATGGCCTCATAAATGGAGCTGTCTCCATGGGGGTGATACTTACCCATTGTATCGCCCACTATACGGGCAGACTTTCTGTATCCCTTTGAAGGGTCAAGATTCATTTCACCCATTGAATATAATATACGCCTTTGAACAGGCTTAAGGCCGTCCCTAACGTCGGGAAGGGCCCTTGCTATAATTACGCTCATGGCATACTCGATATAACATTTTTTCATTTCCTTGTTTATATCGACGGTAACCATCTTATCTATCTGGTTTTCACTCATTTTAAACTCCCTTTCAGAAAATATCGCCTAAAGAAGGTATCAATAGTCAAGATTCTCAACATAGCTGGCGTTCTCGTTTATAAACTCTCGCCTTGGCTCAACCTCGTCTCCCATAAGCATGCTGAATATTTCGTCGGCCTCAACGGCATCGTTAAGCTCAACCTTCTTCAATATCCTGTGCTTAACGTCCATTGTTGTATCCCTAAGCTGGTCAAAGTCCATCTCTCCAAGACCTTTATACCTTTGAACCTCTTTTATGCCGTTTCGTCCTATTCTGTTATAGAGTTCCTCAAGCTCCTCATCGTTATAAACATAGTAGTGCTCTTTGTTTTTCTCAACCCTGTAAAGAGGCGGCTGGGCTATATAAACCTTTCCGTCCTCAATAAGCGGGCGCATATACCTGTAAAAAAACGTAAGCAAAAGCGTTCTTATGTGCGCCCCGTCAACATCGGCATCAGTCATTATAACTATCTTGTGATAACGCAGTTTTTCAATATCAAAATCCTCAGATATTCCGGTTCCAAAGGCCGTAATCATAGAGCGTATTGTGTCGCTGCCAAGAATTCTGTCAAGTCTCGCTTTCTCAACATTAAGTATTTTTCCTCTAAGAGGAAGCACGGCCTGCGTTTTAGGGTCTCTCGCTTTTTTAGCCGAGCCGCCGGCGGAATCTCCCTCAACAATATAAATCTCGCAATTTTTAGGGTCGCGGTCGGAACAGTCCGTAAGCTTTCCTGGCAGACGAGTTGTGTCAAGTCCCGTTTTCCTTCTAACAAGCTCTCTGGCCTTTTTAGCCGCGTCTCTGGCCCTCGAAGCCACAAGGGCCTTTTCAAATATTATTTTTCCAACGGCAGGATTTTCCTCAAGGAAATATATAAGCTTTTCAGAGAAAACTGCCATTACGGCGCCTTTTGCCTCGCTGTTTCCAAGCTTTGTTTTTGTTTGGCCCTCAAACTGAGGCTCGCCTATTTTAATGCTAACAACAGCTGTTATTCCTTCTCTAACATCGTCGCCAGTAAGGTTTTTATCGCTTTCCTTAAGTATTCCGGCTTTCCGGCCGTAATCGTTGATTATTTTAGTAAGCGTGGCCTTAAATCCCTCTAAATGCGTTCCTCCGTCGGTGGTGTTTATGTTGTTTACAAAAGTATGTATGCTTTCGTTAAATCCGTCGTTGTGCTGGAAAGCTACCTCAACATAAATTCCGTCCTTCACGCCCTCCGCATAAAATATCTCGTTATATATGGGAGTTTTGCTGCGGTTAAGATAATGAACAAACTCCTTTATGCCGCCTTCGTAATGAAAGGACTTTTTCTGCTCCATTCCTTCTCGGCGGTCCTCTATATTAATTTTAAGGCCTTTTGTTAAAAATGCTGTTTCTCTAAGCCTTGTGGCCAATGTGTCAAAATCAAAAACCGTTTCCTCAAAAATCTCTCCGTCCGGCTTAAAAGTAACAACTGTTCCATGAAGGTCGCTTTCTCCAACAACTGTAAGAGGTGTCGTTACGTCTCCCCTTTTATATTCCTGCCTATGGATTTGTCCGTCGCGGTATATCTCAACCGTAAGCCACTCGCTTAAAGCGTTTACTACGGAAGCGCCTACACCATGAAGGCCGCCTGATACCTTGTATCCGCCGCCGCCGAATTTTCCGCCAGCATGAAGCATTGTAAAAACCATTTCAACAGCCGGCACTTTTTTAACCGGGTGTATGCCTGTTGGTATTCCGCGCCCATTATCCTTTACGGTTATTATATCTCCCTTTTGAATTATAACGTCTATTTCGCTGCAATATCCGGCAAGCGCTTCGTCAACGGAGTTATCAACTATCTCATACACAAGGTGGTGAAGGCCTCTGGCGCTTGTGGAGCCTATATACATTCCCGGCCTCTTTCTTACGGCCTCAAGCCCCTCCAAAACCTGAATTTGATTTTCATTATATTCCCCTGCCATATTTTATCTCCTTAAAAAATTTATACAAGCAACCATAAATAATAAACAATATAACTAAACAAAAAAGCGTTTAGGGCAAACTATGTCCGCCACGCTTTTTTGCGACACAATTTATATATATATTATACCATTAAAACGTTATTTTAACAATAAAAAACTGCCCTTTTTAACAGCATATATTAAGGAAGAATTTTTAATAAAATATTCAATCAAATTTACATAATTCTGTTTCCTCTTTTATTTATGTCAATTGCTTAACAATCAAAAT
>CAJFUS010000185.1 GCA_904420235.1 Candidatus Neoanaerotignum tabaqchaliae | reverse complement strand
TCCAACAACTGTGTCCGGAGACGTTTCTATTGTAAAATTATAGTTTCCAACAGCGTTTCCGTTGTCGCTTTTTTCCATAAGACTTGCAGCTCCTATGGCCGTTGGTCCTTTAAGCATAACTATATTCATTTTTTCGTTGTCAGAGGCAATTTCCTCATTATTTTCGTTTTGCTCATCGGCCGCATAGCTTTGTTCATGAGCACTTTCCACACTGCCGCCGGATTGTTCATTTTGATTAGCCGAGCAGCCTGAAACTGCCATTATTGAAATCGCCGACAATATAACGGCACTAATCAATTTTTTTAGTTTCATTTTATCACCTTCAATAAGTCAATTTTAAATTGTAAAAATTACTAAGCACAATAATCCGATGCAACTTTAATCGCTATTTCTTTTGCCAATGAACTTGATACATTCATACCATCAGTTCTTCCAAGACGTACACAAAAATATATGTCTCCTGTTTTGCTTTCCGCAAACCCTGTAAACCATGAATCAACAACAATACCATTGGATTTTCCCATTCCTGTTTTTCCATATATAGAAATATCGGTGCCGTCAATCTCCGGCATCAGCATAACCTGCTTTAATTCATTTTGAGTTTCTTCTGAATAATCCGAGCCTTTCCCAAAAATACGCTCCATAACTTCAACCTGTTCTTTTGGAGAAATCATTAAAGAGGATTCAATCCAAAAGCCGTTTAAGGCTCTGTTACTGTTGTTTGTATTTAATTGTCCTTCCCAATCTGAAATATCGCAATTGCCATATTGGAGCCTGTTTAATTCTTTTTGCATTAAATCTTTTCCAATATCATCAACCACCTGCCTGTAATACCATACGCAGGAAGTGCGAAAAGCCTCATAGAAATCAATATCTCTGTTCCAATCCTCATTCCAAAATATTTCGCCGCTCCATTTACGAGTGGAGTTCTCCGGTTCAATAATCCCATTTTCTAACGCAATTAAGGAAGAAATAATTTTAAACGTGGAACATGGAGAACTTCTTGCAACAGCAATATCACGGTTATAAATTGTATATTTTTGACTTGCGGCATCATAAATAACGGCTGTACCATTCAGTCCATTAAAATAGCTTGACCAATCTGCTTCTACCATTTCCGGCACTACTTCTATTATTTCAGAAGAATTATCCGGTTCCTCCTCCACAGAATCGTCGACTGCCTCAGTTGCTGCGATTTCTTGTTCCTCTTCTGAACTATAATTGTTAGCACAGCCCGTTAACATAACAACACATACAAGTAGTACACACATCATTATTAATACATAGTTTCTCTTTGTTTTAGTTGTCATTTTTCCGCTCTCATAAATTCCTTTATTATAGTAGTATATTATTTTTTCCTATTCAAAAATAAATGAACTGCCTGTAACATCAATATTTATTTTTGCTGTGCCATCTCCGCTTGTATAATTATAATTTGAGCTAATCATATTATACACAGGCCAACCTTCCGGAACCGAAACGGCCGAAGTTGAAATTTTTGCATTTACAGCAAAATCATTAATATTATTCATAGACAGCGAACATGAACTTGCATTTCCTGTGAAATTTAACGTCTTATTGTAGTCTGACGGAAGGCTGAGCACCACCGAACTGGCATTGCTTGTTATGTTAATATCCGCATTGATTTCAGGCAGCATTAGTGAACTTCCTTCAAAAATACCTGTAATAAGAGTATAGCTTTGATTAGGAACGTAGACCACAACATTGGTTCCACTATCAATCTCCGGTCTGATGTCAGTTACACTTATTTCAAAAGTTGAATCATTTGCAGCAGTTTCAACAGCATATTCTTCTTTATCATATTCATATCTGTACTGTCCGTTGTCGGCTAATCTAACTTCAAAAGGAACGCCTTCAGCAGTAATTTTTAAGTCATCTGTATTTTGCTCGGATTGCCTTACTTCAACTTCATTTCCTGTTTTAGAAACATTCGTTTCTGTTGCTGTGCTGGAAATGGTCTCAATCTCATTAGCGTTCTCATTATTATCTGCGGATATATTTTCTTCACTTTTGGCTGAATTTAGCTCTACTGCACTTGAAACAACATCTATTCATGTTGGCTTTAGTTTCCGTTGCCAACTGGCATCCTGTAAGAGAAAAGGACGCTATTAGCATTAATCCTAACAAAATAGAAGTAGTTTTTTGCATCGTATCACACAACCTTTCTTGATGCCATAATTCTAAATTATAGCAGCATCAGCTATTACTATTTCTAAAGACATAGAATTTGAAAAAATGTCGTAGTTTTTTACAAAATTTTATATCAGCATACACCTTTGTGCAACACAAATGTCAATAGTAAAAATAATTTCTTGTGTTCCACTTTTCATATCAATAACCGCTGAAACGGTGATATGGCCCTCAACATGATTATTATGTAATTTATAATACTCTGTTTTAAAGGTCACAAACGTGAAAAGTGTTTAAAATTAAGGATTTCTACAAGTTTTTCCTTTGCAGCAACACTATAGTCTCCACATGTCTTGTTCCGCAAAACTGATTTACACATTTTGCCCTTACGGTTTTATATCCGTTCTCCTCAAAAACAATCAAGTCTTTCGCCAGCGATGAAGGTTTGCATGAAACATAAACAATTTTTTCCGCTCCAAAATTGATAATTTTATTTATGGCCTTAGGGTGTATGCCTTCCCTTGGAGGGTCAACAATTATAACATCTGGCTTAATATCAAGCTCGTCAACTTTTTTAAGCACGTCTCCGGCTATAAACTGGCAGTTTTTTATATTATTCCTTTCAGCATTTTCTTTTGCCGCTTCAACAGCCTCCTCAACAAGCTCAATTCCAATCACATTTTTACTTTGCGGAGCCATAATCTGGGCTATTGTTCCAGTTCCGCAGTAAAGGTCAAAAACAGTTTTGTTGTCTGTATCTCCGGCATACTCCTTAACGACAGAATATATCATTTCAGCGCCTTCAGTGTTTGTTTGAAAAAACGAAAATGCCGTAACCTTAAACTCAAGATTAAAAAGTCTATCGGTAAAATAATCCCTTCCATACAAAACTTCCGTTTTATCGCTTTTAACAATATCAGCAACGGAATTGTTAATTGTATGCAGTATAGAGCATATCTTGCCCTCGGTATTAATCATAAGCATTCTTTCAGCAAATTCCTCCGGCTTAAAACACACATTGTCAGTTGTTATAAGATTAATCATTATTTCCCCTGTATAAAAACCTTTTCTTACAACAAGATGCCTTAAAAGGCCTTCATGAGTTCCCTTATGATAAAAAGGCACATTTTTTTCTCTAAAAAACTCAACGGCCGATTTTATTATTCTTATATAGTCGTTGTCTATAATACGGCAGTCCGTAAGATTGACAACCTCGTAATAGCTGTGTTTTTTCCGCATTCCAAGGGCAAGAGAACCGCCTTTTTCAGTATCTCCAAATGAAAACTCGCATTTATTTCTATACCCATCCGGATTTTGGGGCATATCTATTCCATCAAAATCAAAATCTTTTATACCAGCATTATAAATAAGCTTCAAAACCTGATTTTTCTTTATCTCATTTTCCTTGTCAAAGCTTATATTTTGATAGGAACAGCCGCCGCATATATCAAAATGACCGCACTTAGGCTCAATTTCGTAATCTGCCTTTTCTATAACATCAATAAGCCTTGCCTCTATATGTCCGTTTTTCTTTTTCTCAACTCTCGCGGACACCACTTGTTCCGGCAAAGCATCCTTTACAATTACCTTATAATCCTCAAATTTTCCAATTCCCTTATTTGGAAAATCCAGTTCATCTATTTTAACATTAATAACGTCTTTTCTTTTAGGCATAAATACTCCCCTTTTTAAATCAAAAATAAGCATTTTAACAATTAATGATAGCACAAAAAAATCCGGCTATCAACATTTTAAACCTTATACCCACAGTTCTTTTCACTTATAATAAAAACACTTAAACGTCGAAAGAATTAATTACAAAAAATTTCTATTCATTATTTAAAATTAAAAACAATGTTTCGTCGCAAAGACAAAATATTTTTCACTCTTCTCAACATTGTAGCGAAATTGAACATTTTAAATATTATATAATAGCATATTTTTGTGGGAGAGGATTTAATGAAAACAGCAGTTATGTGGGCAATGTATGGAACAGGCTTTACATTTCTTATGACAACCCTCGGCGCCGGACTTGTTTTTTTTGTAAGAAAAACCGACAACAGCACAACACAAAGAGTATTTCTTGGTTTTGCCGCCGGAATAATGCTTGCGGCCTCTGTATGGTCGCTTTTAATGCCTTCAATAGAACAGGCGCGGCAAAGCGGAATGCTGGGCTTTATACCAGCCGGAATTGGATTAATGGGCGGGGCTTTTTTTCTTTTCATTATGGATAGGCTTATAACACGCATTTATAAAATATCAAACAACGGAAACGACAATCTTAAGCATGTTCCAAAAAAGCTCAAACGAACAACAATGCTTATAACTGCCGTAACACTTCATAATATTCCGGAGGGAATGGCAGTAGGTTTGTCTTTTGCCATGGCGGCCAACAGCATGGGTGAAATATCCGCCTGCTCAACGGCATTGGCACTGGCAATAGGTATAGGAATACAAAATTTTCCCGAAGGAGCGGCTGTTTCGCTGCCGCTTAATCAAGAAGGCCTTTCAAACGCCAAATCTTTTGCTTTAGGCAGTCTTTCCGGCTTTGTAGAACCGGTTTTTGGCGTACTTACAGTGCTTGTAGCCTCACAAGTTCAAAATCTTATGCCATGGCTTCTTGCTTTTGCCGCCGGCGCCATGATATATGTTGTTGTTGAAGAGCTTATACCAGAGGCCAATTCTGACAGTCAGTCTCATTTAGGAACGTTAGGCATTATAGTTGGATTTTTAATAATGATGGTTCTTGACGTAGCCCTTGGATAAATTTTTAATTCTTTTTTTAATCTAAAAATAGTCTTCAAAGCACAGATAAAGGCCGGAAACAATCCGGCCTTTATTATAGAACTTACATTTAAAGCATGGCTTTTGATATTTTAATCATAACATGTTCAAAGTTTTTAAACTCCTTTTCCGTAAGTCCATTATTTATAAAATCAGTTTTTAGTATTAATTTTTCTCGCGCCTCCTCACCAAATTTGTCCAGCTTTATTATTCTATGTCTTCTGTCTCTCTCGTCTATCTCTCTTTTTATATATCTTTTTTTCTCGAATCTATTAAGCATATTTGTTAAAGTGGCCTTATCAATGCTGAATTTTTCCTCAATAGCCTTTTGCTCAATGCTGTCTTTGCCACAAAATAATATATAAACAAGCACATTTATCTGTGACGAGAACCTTTTTTCAAAACCTATATCAACCGATAATTTATCCTCTATGCTTTTTAAAAGCAGCATAACTGAGCATATATCCATTTAATTCGCCTCCAGTAAAAAACACCGCCTTAACTGCACTCCTTCTCAATCTCATATGGGTTTGGCTTAGGCTTTATCTTAAATTTCCTTCTTACCTTTGTGTTAACACTATCAAACATCATATACAAAAGCGGCACAACTATAAGTGTAAGAAGTGTTGAGGCCGAAAGTCCTCCGGCTATTACAAGGCCCATGCCCTTCATTGTCTCGCTGTTTGAGCCGTTTGAGAAAATAAGAGGGAACTGCCCAAGTATTGTTGTCATAGCCGTCATAAGTATTGGCCTAAGCCTTGTTGGGCACGCCGCCAAAACAGCCTCGTCAAGATTATATCCGTCGCGGTTTCTTAATGTGTTTCAATTCTTACGCCAATAATAAGTTCGTCTATAAGCAAAGGCGGACTGTCACTTGGGATGTTTACAATAGCGGTTCCAACGCTGCTTATGGTTCCGGCTACGCTCTTTATATGCGGCCTCAAAAATACAGAAAAAAACACCTCAGTCAAGCCTAAAACGGAAAACGCCGGAATATCTGATTTGTTTAAAAGAGCCTTTAAAAACCGCAGCTATATATTTATTGTGCTTGGTTTTTTCACCTGTGGTTTTCACATGGCCCTTATAACAAATCACCTGCCAACCCAAATAACAAGTTATGGCATGTCAAGCGATACCACAGCGGCTATATTTTCGGTATATGGCGTAGCCACAATGATTGGTGCTTTTTTAGTTGGCATAATGTGTTCTAAATTTAAAATGAAAAATGTTCTCTGAACACTTTACGGTTCAAGAACAGTTATGATAATACTATTCTTTATAATGCCAAAAACTGTTCCGGTTATAACCGCATATGTACTTCTTCTTGGTTTCACTGGTGCTTCAACGGTGTCCCCCGTTTCTGGAATATGCGGAGAACTTTTTGGCCCAAGAGGTCTTTCAATACTTTTCAATTTAGCTTTCCTTGTTCATCAGTTTGGCAGTTTCCTTTCGGCATGGTTGGGAGGAATATGTTTTGACGCTTTCGGCAGTTACAATGCTATATGGATAATTGACGCGGCATTTTGTATTTTAGCCTCTTCCATAAGCTATATGATTAGAGAAAAGTCAGATTAAACTAAAAGTCTCATAATTTCTAAATAAAATATTCAAAATCAGCCATTTTAATTACATAACTAAAAGCGTCCAAAAATTGGACGCTTTTTATACAATTAAATTTTTCAACCTGTACTATTTCCCGCAGTTACAAATCATTCTTGCATAATAACAAATACAATGTCTATTTAAAAACATGAATGATATGAATTATAATAGAAATTTGTAAACATTGTTCTGTATTATGTTCTTGAGCCAAACAAATTAACATTTTCACTAACTGGCATTCCCTCAGATAAGTTTTTAAAAAATAATCATATTGTCGTCTTCAAATTTTTCAGTTTTTGGCGAGAGAGGCATTTCCCAAGCGTTATGATTAGTATGAAGCAGACGATGTGCCTTTTCAGAAAGCGGCTTTTCCATATAGTCCTTATACAGGGCTATAACCGACGGATTTTCGTGAGAAAAACGTATATTGGATTTTTTGTCAAGGCCATACAGCACATTGCCTCTTGTCTCTCCCAATTCTATGCCGTCGTGTATAGGCTGGCCTCCGCCGCCGGAACAACCTCCGGGACACGCCATAACCTCAACAAAATCGTACTTTTTATTTCCCTTTCTTATTTCCTCAATAAGCTTTCTGGTGTTTCCAAGTCCGCTTACAACGGCTACGTTAAGCTCAGTGCCGCCTAAGTTAAATTTAGCCTCTTTCCAGCCGGAGATTCCTCGAACCTCTTTAAAAGCGTCTGGGTCCGGATTTTTTCCGCACACAATATAATAAGCTGTTCTCAATGCCGCCTCCATAACACCGCCGGTAGCGCCGAATATAACTCCCGCGCCGCTGCCGATTCCAAGAGGCGTGTCAAATTCTTCTTCCTCAAGTTCCTCAGCACAGATATGCTCCGCCCTCAACATTCTGTCAATTTCTCTTGTGGTTAAAACCAAATCTACATCTTGGCCGCTTCCGGCATCATTCATAACTGGAATAGCCGCTTCCTGTTTTTTGGCCAAACATGGCATAATTGAAACACTAAATATTTTATCCGGATTGACACCCAAAAGCTGGGCGTAATAGCTTTTAGCCACAGCTCCAAACATCTGCTGCGGACTTTTAGCGGTTGAAAGCATATCAACCATGTCGGGATACTGAGATTTTATAAACCTTACCCATCCGGGACAGCATGATGTGAACATAGGAAATCTGTTTTTCCATCTGTTTTTAATACGCTCAATAAACTCGCTGCCTTCCTCCATAATTGTTAAGTCTGCTGAAAAATTAGTATCGAATATATAATTAAATCCCATTTTTCTAAGGGCAGCAACAAGCCTTTTTACAGTGGCCTTTTCCCTGCTTAGACCAATACTTTCACCCCATGCGGCTCTTACGGCTGGAGCTATTTGAACAACAGTTATTTTATCTCTGTCGGCCAAGGCGCTAAAGGCCCTTTGAGTATCGTCCCTTTCTCTTAGAGCACCAACGGGACAGTGAGTTATGCACTGACCGCACAAAACGCAGTCCGAGTGGGCTATTTTTCTATTGAAAGTAACGTCTACCGTTGTTCTGGAGCCTGTTCCGGCAACGTCCCAAATATTTATGCCCTGCACTTTGTCGCAAACCTGTATGCACCTCATACACTTTATGCACTTTCCTCCGTCTTTTATAAGAGGGAATTTTTTAGTCCATAAATTTGACGGCACTTCTCTTTTATAAGGTATGTCAAGTATTCCAAGGTCGTTGGCTGTTTTTTGAAGGGAACAGTTCCCGCTCCTTGAGCATGTAGCACAAAAGCAGTCGTGCTGAGACAATATAAGCTCAACATTTGTTCTTCTGGCCTCCCTAACCTTCGGTGAGTTTGTGTATATCTCCATACCTTCCTCAACAACATTATTGCAGCTTGTAACAAGCCTTTCTATACCTTTTATCTCAACACAGCACACTCGGCAGGCGCCTATCTCATTAAGCTCTTTTAAATAGCAAAGGCTTGGTACAGGTATATTCACGCTTCTTGCGGCGTCTAAAATAGTGGTCCCCTCTGGAACGCTTATGTTTACGTTGTCTATAACCAAATTCACCATGTTCTCACCCTGCCTCCTTTAAACACGCCATATCCAAAGTGGTCGCACCTTAAGCACCTTTTAGACTCCTCGCAGGCTTCCTCATAAGTCATGCCTTCCTCAAAAAGCTCAAAGCAGTTCTTTCTGTCACCGGCCTTAAGTTCTTTAAGATTAACCCTGCCTCTTGCAGGTCTGTCATCAAGTCTTGGCGAAGGAATATCAACGTCGCACCCTATAATGTGATTATATCCAAGATACTCGTCTATGTTGGCGGCAGCCACTTTCCCGGCGGCTATGGCTTTAATTACGGTAGCTGGACCTGTAACACAGTCGCCTCCGGCGAATACTCCCGATACATTCTCAACATCGCTGGAATCAAGGGCCGATATAACGCCTTTTTTAACCGGCACGCCTTGTCCCTCGAAATATTCCGACTCAATTCCTTGACCTACGGCAACAATAATTAAGTCGCACTCAAATCTTTTCTCGGGAGAATCGGCATTGAGTGGCTTTGGCCTTCCAGAAGAATCTATTGGCCCTATTATCTGCGGTTTTGTCCACAAAGCAACGGCGTTTTCATCGTCGTCTGTTTCTATCCTTGACGGGGCCTGCAAATCAGCTATCTCACAGCCCTCCGCAACAGCTCCTTCAACTTCTTCCCTAAGGGCCGTCATGTCCTCTTTTCGCCTTCTGTATACAACAGTAACGTCGCTTGCTCCAAGGCGTACGGCCGAACGGCAAACGTCCATTGCCACGTTTCCTCCGCCAACAACAACTATCCTTTTGCCCTTAAAATCAGGCATATTGTCGTCTCCTATATTTCTAAGCATTTCAACTGCTGATATAACTCCTCGTTTGTCCTCGCCTTCTATACCAAGTTTTTTGTCTGTGTGGGCGCCTATTGATATGTAAACACTGTCAAAATTGCGTCTTATCTCTCCAAGGCTTATGTCCTCTCCAACCTTAACGCCGCACTCTACGTCAACTCCGCAGGAAAGTATAACATTAATATCGCTGTCAAGAACCTCTCGCGGGAGTCTGTAACTTGGTATGCCATATCTAAGCATTCCTCCAAGATTCTTTTGTTTTTCAAAAACAACGGCCTTATGCCCCATAAGCGACAAATAATAGGCCGCCGAAAGACCGCTTGGTCCTCCGCCTATAATGGCTATTTTTTTGCCAGTGCACTCCATCAGGGGCGGCGCCGGCACATATCCGGCATGGTCAACGGCAAATCTTTTAAGTCCTCTTATGTTAACCGAATCATCAATCATATTGCGACGGCACCTGGCCTCACATGGGTGCTCGCAAATAAGCCCGCAGGCTGCTGGAAACGGATTGTCTTTTCTTATAAGGCGCACAGCGTCTTCATAACGTCCCTCTGACACAAGAGCTATATATCCCGGTATATCAACTCCGGCCGGACAAAGAGCAACACAGGGCACAGGGTTATTAAGGCTTAATGTACACCTGTTATTTTTAATGTGCTCAATATAGTCGTCCCTAAAACCTATAACGCCTTTTAAAACCATGTCGGCTGCCTCATAGCCTATGGCGCAGTCAGCGGAGTTTTTTATAACTCTTGCCGTTTTCTCAATAAGGTCTATCACGTCAACATCAGCCCTGCCGTCAAGCACGTCCGTAAGCATATTGGCAAGCTGTCCAAGACCAATGCGGCATGGCACACACTTTCCGCAGGTTTGGGCGTGACAAAGCCTTAAAAATGAAAGTGACATATCCACAGGACATAGTCCCGGCGGGCTGGCCACAATACGTCTTTCCATATCTTTATAGAGCCCTTCCACAACGCTTTGGGCGCGGTTTGGGGTAATAGTCCTTAGCCTGCTCATTATTCCCTGTCCCCTCCTTAAAAAACTAATTTTGATAAAAAAATAACTTATGTATTAATAATAGCATAAATATAAAAAAATAGTAGACTTTTATTCATTGTATACATAAAATTTTATATTATAACACGTTATAACAGTATAAAATTAAAAAAATGGCCCCAAGGCCATTAAAAACTGTTAAAAAAATATATTTTCATGCACTTAAATATTATTCGTCACTTTATACAATAAAAACCATTCCGTACGGCTGTTTTATAACAAAATGGTTACGACTAAAACACATATATCTCCACAGGAATGCCCTAAAACATATATAGTTTGAAAACTAAAAACGCAGACTTTGATTTTCACCAAAATATAATTAAATGCTTAAAATGCCATTTTCTTTATATTACAAAAATTTGGCTTTAAACTCTGCTAAAGCATATTTAAAACCATTTTTATTTTTTCACAGCTTTTATAAGCAGCATCATAGGCCTTCTCATTTCATCAGACATTCTCGGAATATTAAGCATATCCTCTGGCGGTTTTGGTTCAACAAAGCCAGTAAGCTGAAAGCCGTTGTTAAAAAGACTATTCACATATGTCGTTAGGGTACGGTGATATTTTGTTACTCTTTCGCCCAAAAATATCGCCTCTCTTTTGCCTTCATAATAATAATTGTCAACTGGAAAATGCAGAATATCTCCTTTTTCATCATAATACCAATCTTGAGAGCCATAAGATGTAAAAATCGGGTGCTCAACAGAAAACACAAAGTCTCCACCGCTTTTTATCCAAGAGCTTATTTTTTTAATAAGGCTCTCAATATTATTTATATAATGAAATGCCAAAGAGCTTATTACAACGTCAAATGTGTTTTCAGGAAAGTTTAAATCTTCCATTGCCGAAAGCCTATATTCTATGTTTTTAGCCGAGTTTATTTCTTTAGCCCTTTCAAGCATTTTTTTAGAAATATCAACACCCAAAACATAACTGGCGTCCCTTTCCGCAGCATATTTACAGTGCCAGCCATAACCGCAGCCAAGGTCAAGAACATTTTTAAACTTAAAGTTGGGCATCAATTTCTCAAACTCTCGCCATTCTCCAGCTCCTTTAAGTCCATCTTTAGAACGGCTCATTTCGCTGTATTTTTTAAAAAATACATCATCGTCATATTTATTCTCTTTCATAAAAATCCATCGCCTCAAAACAACATAATGTAACATTTTACTTAAAAATTAACACAGCAAAAGCTAACTTAAGCAAATATCTAACACTTTGCTAAACTCTTGCTGTATTAATGCTTAAAAGAATACATATATTAATGTCCACAGGCCACACATAACATATATTTTTTCAGCCAAAACGGCAATATTTAACATTAAACAAAGTTAACAGAAATTTTATCCTTCTTTTCCCTTTCCTCAAGAGGTTTTTCAGGATGGCCTATAACAACGGCCGATAAAATTTTGTAGCCCTCTGGTATTTTAAGACACGAAACAACCTCTTTATTTTCCCTAAGCTTTCTAAGACAGCCCCATATGTAAGTGCTTCCAAGGCCAAGGTCCGTCGCCTTAAGCATTATGTTCTCAATAACACAGGCAACGTTGCTGTATTCAATACAGTCCTCCGAAAGGTCAGTTGCCGATAAGATTATCATAAGCTTAGCGCCGTATAAAGCGTCAATAATATTTCCGGTTTTAATTGATTTTGTTAAGCATGCGTTTCTAACTTTTTCCATAACCTCCGGACTTTTAACAACAGTTATGTGAGTTGTTTTATCATCGCCCATAGCCAGAGGCGACGTTTGAGCGGCATCAAGTACCTCTTTAAGCTCTTCACCTGAAACAGGAATATCTGTATATTTGCGCACAGAACGACGCAATTTCAAAACTTTGTCAAATTCCATATAAAAACCTCCAATCAATTACATCATAATATCTAACAATATATCACCGGAACAAAAATTTATCAATAACCGCTATTTTTGCTACAAACAAAATATAACAGATGCCTCTTTTAAAATTTTAAGGGCTGTATTTTTTAATTGGACTATACTAAACAATTACATAAACCTGTTTTTTAAGTACGCGTTTAATAAAACCGCCAAAACATATCACTCAAATAAATTAAAAGTAAGGTATAAACATATATATTATAATGAAAACATTAAATATAGGCAAAGCTCTGTTTTGCGAGCATGACTTTAAGTTGTTTGCATAAACAGAGCCTTGCTTTATTAATTTTTAAAAAGTATTTTGTTCAGCTTAACCAACGGAAGAATTCCGCAGATTTATTAAAACCTCATATTCCACAATAGCCAACTATAACACAATCCTCTGGTATGTTATATTTTTTATTCGGGCTTCCCATAGTCCATTTAACATTAAAAAGTCTTTCACTTATTACCGATGCAAAATTAAACATAACCGCTCCGGCGTCTATTTTGGCGTCGTATATACTTGTATACTCGTCCTTTTTTATAACAAGCACCAAATGTTCGCCGTCTATAATAAACCTCCATGGCTGTCTGTTAAGTGCTGATGGGGCCTCCCTTGCGGCAAAAAGTCCATCTTGTATACCAGTTTCAAGTATCCTGTCCATTGTTGATTTATTTCCATAATCGTTAAAATAAACAATATCAATTAGGTCCATGCGGGTTTTATTATCGGTTTCCAGTTTTTTGCTTTCTAAATTTTTATATCCGTTTTCGTACACAATTCTGTTAAACACATCTTTTTTTCCTGTGTTATCTCCATAACCAACGGCTATAAGGCCACACACGTTCATATCGTTTTTAGTATTATTAAACACATAATCCTGCTCAAGTGTTATCCAGCAGCTGTCTATTCCCATCTCGGTTAATTTAAGAATTATATCCTCACCCATGTATCCAGCGTTTTCAACAAAATACGGTTTATTTTCAGAAAAAATTATAACGTAATACGGCGCTTCTATCATAATTCCGTTATATCCAGCAGTTGAGCTTATATCATTTGGAAGGCTGTTTTTTTCTACAAGCTCTGTTTTTGTTTTTATACTGTCATCTATATGGCGGCAGCTTTTAAAAAATTCTCTCAAAGATTTAAGTTTTTCGGCCTCTATTGTTTTATCCGAAAAACTCCTTACCGATTTTCTAAGATTAACTAAATCAACCATGTCCATATATTCTCACTCCTTTAGCTTTTATAAGCTTAAGTATTCCATTAAACTGTCAATTATAAGCATATTTTTAACTAAAAATAAGGACGTGTATTGAATTACGCAAATATCGACATTATAATTATTATAAATATATTAAAATTGGAGGTAATAAAAATGGCATCTGACACAAACAGCCTTGGAAAAGACAGCGTTGGCAGCCTTATATTAAGGCTTTCAATTCCAGCCATAGCCGCACAAATAATAAACGTTTTGTATAACATAGTAGACCGTATGTATATAGGCCACATACCAGAAATAGGAAAAACGGCCTTAACAGGAGTCGGCGTTACATTTCCAATAATAATGCTTATATCTGCCTTCAGTTATCTTATAGGAATGGGCGGTGCTCCTCAAGCGGCCATTGAAATGGGAAAAGGCAACTATAAAAGAGCCGAAAAAATACTGGGTACAAGCTTTGGCGTTCTTATAATAATATCTGTTGTTCTTACTGCGGCAATACTTATTTTTCAAAGGCCCCTTTTAATGATGTTTGGCGCAAGCGAGCAAACGATAGAATATGCCATAGAATATCTTACAATATACACTATGGGAACCATATTTGTTCAGCTTGTACTTGGACTTAACATGTTCATCACCAGCCAAGGATATGCCAAAACAGGAATGGCCACAACGCTTATAGGCGCTATACTTAATATAATTCTTGACCCTGTTTTTATATATCTTTTTAACATGGGCGTAAGCGGGGCTGCCATAGCCACCGTAATATCACAGGCCGTATCTTGCATATGGGTAATAAAATTTTTAACTGGCAAAAAAACAACCCTTAAAATAAAAAAGGAATATGTAGTGCCAGACAAAACCATAGCCATAGCTGTAATATCTCTTGGAGTTTCTCCCTTTATAATGCAAGCCACCGAAAGCCTTACAACCATATGCTTTAATTCATCCCTTCAGGCCTATGGAGGCGACACGGCAGTAGGAGCCATGACCATACTGTCAAGTATTATGCAGTTTGC
>CAJFUS010000184.1 GCA_904420235.1 Candidatus Neoanaerotignum tabaqchaliae | reverse complement strand
TTTTCTTGCCATAAAATAAACCTCCAAACTGATAAGTTTATCTTACATCAGTTTGAAGGTTTACACAAACTTTGGGATACTCCCTTTTAATTATTCAGTTGTAACATATGTATTGTAATCCTATATTAGCTATACTAAAAAAATACATAAAATCAACATATTGTTAATTAATTATCTCAACATAACTTCCGCCAATGCGGTCTTTTTTAACAACAATCTGCTTGTCTATTCTCTCTTTAAGTTCTGATACATGAGAGATTATACCTACGGCTCGTTTGTTTTCACCTATTGACATCAAAGCATTAACTGCCTGCTCAAGAGACTGCGAGTCAAGGGAGCCAAAGCCCTCGTCAACAAACATCGTATCCAGCTTTATGCCGCCGCAAGACGACTGCACCTGCTCTGAAAAACCAAGGGCAAGGGATAGAGCGGCTTTAAATGATTCGCCTCCTGAAAGGGTTTTAACACTTCTTATACTTGAGTTATAGTGGTCTATAACGTCAATATCAAGGCCGGATTTGCTTCTGAAATTGTCGGCATTCTCTCGCCTTTTAAATTCATACTGTCCGTTTGTCATAATCATAAGCCTTGTGTTTGCCCTGTTTAAAATCATTTCAAAATAAGACGTTTGTATGTAGGTTTCAAGAGTAATCCTGTCTTTTCCAGATACTAAGCCGTTGGCCGTATCAGAAAGCGGTTTAACAACCGAAAGATTTTTTTCAATGCTTTTAAGGGCTTCTATGTCGGGCTTAATAATCTTGTATATTTTTAAATTTTCAGATATTCTTATATTTATTTTGTTAATCTCGTCAAGAGAGGCTTTTTTATTTTTCAAATAAAGTTCCTTTTCATCATAAATTTCATTTATATCAAAGTCCTCAACAATCTCTTTTTGAGACACAAGGGCTTTTATTTTTGCCTCGTTAGCCTTAATTTCCGTATCAATAGCGGCATATTCGTCTTTTAATTTTTTTATAAGGATTTCCAGTTGATTTTTCTTTTCAGAAAGGATGTTAATATTTTCTAAAGCTTTGTTTTTTGACTCAAACTCAAGATTTTTAGCTGTCTTATCCCTCATCTCTTCTATTCCTGATATTTCGGCACGCAGTCCGCTTTCTAAACGTTCCTTTTCCGATATAAACAAAGAACCTTTTGATATTCTTTCCTCCAGCTCTGGAATTTTATTTTTGTATTGCTCTCTAAGCTCATTGTCGGCTCTATGTTTTTTGGCTTCCGCCTCCATATTCACTATTTCTGCCTCTATTTCTTTCAAAATCCTGTCAGATTCAGTTTTAGCCAAAGCAACATCAAGGCCGCATTCAATGCCAGGGCAGCCTTTCTCAAAGCTGCTTTTAAGCGATGAATACACTCCGAAAGCTTTTCCGGAAATCTCACTTTTTTCAGACAGTTTTGCGCTGGCATTTTCGTATTCTTTTTTAGCTCTATTAAGCTCATCTTCTGAAGGAGCACTTTTAGGCAAACCGGCTTTTTGCGGGTGATTTTTTGAGCCGCATACAGGGCACATTTCACCGTCTTTAAGTCTTGACGCCATTATTCCAGCTTGGGCGTCAAAAAATGCATTCTCCTTTTGGGCGTAAACCGCTCCAAGGCTGTTTTTCTTTTCCCTAAAAATCTCATAATCATTCTTGGCCTTTTTAAATTCCGCCTCGGACCTTTCAAAATTCAAACAAAGTTTCTTAAACTCCTCAACCTCTAACAGACGTTTTTTTAAACTCTCAATTTTAGCCTCGCATTCTTTAAGCATAGCCCCGCTGTTGTCAGTTCTTTCTGATTCTTTTTTAAAAACCTCAAGGCGTGAAGCAAGATTATTTATCTTTTCTTTGGCTTTTAAAATATCCGTTCTAAGGCCCTCAAACTCTTTTAATTTAGATTTTATTTTGTTTTCAAACTCTTCAAACTCGTCGTAAAACTTAATGCCATTTTTTTGTCGTTCAATCTCAAGTTTAAGCTTTTCAACTTCTTTTTCACGTTCTTCAGACAGATTAAGCTCATCTTTAAGGGCTTCAAGCTTTTTTAAATCAACATTCCTTAAGTTTTCAAGATTTTCAACACTTTTATCAATCTGAGCGTTTTTTTCAGCTTTAACTGTTATTACATTAAGTTCCTCTATACGCTTTTCAATATCAGCAAGGTCTTTCTCTAAATTCATCTTAACCTTTTTGTCCTCTTCCGCTTTTTCTCTTATTTTTTCGGTGATATTTAGGTACCCAAAAGCGTAATCATCCTCAAAACTATCGCTTTCGTCAATGTGAGCCAATTTAATGTTATTTTCTATTTTTTCTTTTATGGAATCATAAGAATTCTTAAGTCCGTTAGCCATAATTTTAAGCTTTTCCTGCCACTTAACGTATGTTTCCGTTAAAAAAATTTTTCGGAACATTTCGCTTCGTTTTTTTGTTGTATCGGTTATAAGGCTTAAAAAATCACCTTGAGCTATCATTGAAATTTGAGAAAACTGCTCAAAACTTACGCCAAGTATTTTTTCTATTTCCACTGTAACGGCACCGTATCCGCTTATTACACTTCCTTCTGGCAAAGTAAGCTCTGCATCCGCTTTTTGTGACACAAGTCCGTCGCCTCTTTTGGCGTTCCTTATATATTCCGGATTTCTTGTTACTTTATACAGCTTTTCCATATACAAAAATTCCATATAAACAAAAGTTGGTGTGTCACCGTCTGAATATTTGCTTCTAAGCATTGACGTATCCCTGCTTTTTCCGCTGGCCTTACCGAAAAGAGCAAATGTTATGGCGTCAAATATTGTGGTTTTTCCGGCGCCGGTATCGCCCGTAACAAGAAAAAGTCCGCTGTCGCCAAGTTTTGACATGTCAATTTCGGTTTTATTAACATATGGGCCAAAGGCCGATATAATAATTTTAGTTGGTCTCATAAAAGTTCCTCCACAGCCTCATTAAGAGTGTCCTCAGCTAATTTTTTCTGTTCTTCTGTCATTTCCATGTTGTTTTGAAGCTCAAAAAGCTCCTGAAAGAGCTCAATAGGCGTTTTTGAAGTGTTGGCGTGAATTTGTGATAGGTCTCCGGCCCCCTGTGTTCTGGAGTTGTCATAGTCAAGGCGCATTATATTTGGATATATGCTTCTAAGACGAGTTATGGCGTCAACAATGTCATTTTCGTCCGTAAGCGTAGCATGAATGTAATCATTCACATTTGTATCTTTATAATTTTTTCTGTCAGTTAAAAAATCGTATGTTCCCTTAATTTCCCTCATATCCCTTAAGGGCTCCAAATTAATGGTTTTAAACCTTATATCGCCTTTTTCAAGCATATCAACAACTGTTGCGCTTTTCTGCTGTCCGGCTTCCGAAAAAGAGTATTTAAGAGGCGTTCCGCAGTATCTTATGTTCTTTCCTATGTTTTGCGGCCTGTGTATGTGTCCTAAAGCCGCGTAATCAAAACATTTAAAAACATCGGAATCAACATTGTCAAGTCCTCCGGCAAAAACTTCCTCAGACTCGCTTTTTATTGCCCCTGTCACAAATTGGTGGGCTATAATAATGTTTCTTTCAGACAGATTAACATCTATGCTTTCTATAACAGTCCTGACGGCGGAATTATAATCGGTTATTTCTTTTTCATCAAAAAATCTGCGCACATCAGAAGGTCTTATAAACGGCAGCATATATATGTTGACATTTCCAAAATTATCTTTAAAACTCTCTTTTTCAACGTTTCCGCCATATGCCTGAGATATGTAAAACCCGTCCGAGCGCATAAGGCCGGCGCCAAAAGATACCCTTTGGGCGGAGTCATGATTTCCGCTTATGGCGTAAATTTTTATTCCTCTTTTGGTTAACCCTGTAACAAAGCTGTCAAAAAGTCCAACAGCCTCAATGGGAGGCACAGTTTTGTCATAAATATCACCGGCTATAAATACCGCGTCAACCTTTTCATCAAAAGCTATGTCCTTAATTTTTTCAAGTATATATTTTTGGTCTTCTATCATAGAAAACTCATTCACTCTTTTGCCTATGTGCAAATCAGAAATATGCAAAAACTTCATTGTGCCACCTCTTTAACAGTTATATAAATCCAACACCAGTATATCACAACAGCCAATAAACATAAATAAAATAAAAAATTATATATATTTCGCCTAAAATTTGTTTATTTGTGTTGTTTATGTAAAAATTATGTGATAGAGTATTGTAAGTTAAAAATCAATTAAACAGGGGGTTTATTTAAAAATGGAAGGAACTATATGGACTCTTGTGCCGCCGATATTGGCAATAGCGTTGGCGCTTATAACAAAAGAGGTCTATCTTTCACTGTTCGCCGGCATATGCGCGGGAGCTCTTTTCTATTCTGGCTTTTCTGTAAGCGGAGCCATATCAACAACAGTTGATATAATGGGAAGCAACGTAGGGGAAAATATATGTATAATCATATTCCTTGTTCTGCTTGGAATGATGGTTTCCCTTATGTCAAAGTCTGGCGCCTCAAGGGCTTACGGTCAATGGGCGTCAAAAAACATCAAAACAAAAAGAGGCGCTCTTTTTTCAACAGTAGCTTTAGGCGTGCTTATATTTGTTGACGACTATTTTAACTGCCTTACAGTTGGAACAATAATGAGCCCTATAACAGACAGACATAAAATATCAAGAGCTAAATTGGCATATATAATAGACGCCACAGCGGCGCCGGTATGTATTATATCGCCGGTTTCAAGCTGGGCCGCTGCCGTAAGCTCGTCTTTGCCCGAAAACAGCTCTATTGACGGGTTTATGATGTTTATTGAGGCCATACCATACAATTATTACGCTCTTTTTACAATTTTAATGCTTGTGGTGCTTATTATTTTGGACTTTGATTTTTCCAAAATGAAAACATACGAGCTTAATTATGGAAGCAAAATAACAGCTGACGGCCCAGCAGGAGACATTGTGGCAAACGGCAACGGAAAAGTTCGTGACCTTATTATACCGATAGCCGTTCTTGTTGTGTTCTGCATAAGTGCTATGCTTTATACAGGCGGAATACTTGAGGGCAACGGCATAGTCGCCTCATTTTCAAACTGCGACTCCGCTTTCTCGCTTGTTATAGGCTCTTTCTTTACAATGATTGTTATAGCAGTTTTGTATCTTCCAAGAAAAATAGTAACATTTAAGCAGTTTGCCGAATCTCTTCCCGAGGGCTTCAAGGCTATGGTTCCGGCCATACTTATACTTACATTTGCTTGGACATTAAGCGGTGTTTGCGGCGATGAGTACCTTAGAATAGGCGATTATGTAAGCAACCTTGTAAACAACAGTTCTATGCCTCATGCCATTATACCGGCAATATTCTTTCTTGTGGCTTTAGGCTTGGCTTTTTCAACTGGGACGTCTTGGGGAACATTTGGAATACTTCTTCCAATAGTTTTTGCCATATTCGAGACAAATGTATCAACATTAATGGTTATATCAATGTCGGCCGTAATGGCTGGTGCCGTATGCGGCGACCATGTATCACCTATATCAGATACAACTATACTTTCGTCAACAGGAGCGCAGTGCAATCATATTGACCATGTAAATACGCAAATGCCCTATGCCCTTATTGTGGCGGCAATATCTTTTATATGCTATATAATAAGCGGCTTTACAGGAAATGGATATATAGGTCTTATAGTAGGCCTTATAGCTACACCTGCTTTACTCTTTGCTATATATAAAAAGCAGAAAGCCTCGGCTTAAAGTAAAAACATTTATAAAAAAATAGCTGGAATACATGTTTATATAAAAGCTGCTATCTGTTTTCTTATATAAAGAATATTCCGATTGCCTTTGATTTTAGAAATTTTCTAAATTATAGATGTTTTCTTAAAATACTGAAATTCTTTATAACATCCAAAACTAACCGCCGGTTATCCGGTGGTTTTTGTATGCGAAAATGATTGTATATTTAAATGTACGGTTAACAGAACATATAAAAAAATATGTCTATCCATGTTCTGCTATAATTAAAAAAGGCTTTATATCTTTATGCCTATGAATTTTTTGACAGCAAGACTGTTTCAAGTTTTCTTTATACAAAAAAGCCGCCTTAAATAGGCGGCGTGAATGTTAATTTAAACATAAATTCTCTAAAAATTAAAGCTCATCTCGATTTATGGTATTATAAAGCATTTTTCTGGCTATAACCGACGCGTTGGCGCTGCCGTCATTGTTCTCAAGAACAACTGAAACGGCATACTGAGGGTTATCCGCCGGAGCAAACCCAACAAACCACAAGTGGTCACTTCCGCCCGGATTTTCAGCCGTTCCCGTTTTTCCGGCAACCTGAAAATAATCTGATTTGGCGTTGAAACCGGTACCTTCGTTAACAACGGAAATCATCATTTCCTTAAGCTGCGAACACTCGTCAGAAGTAAGTATTTGAGCATATTGTTCCGGTATTGTAGTGCTAACAGTAATTCCGCTGTAATTCTCAATATGGTCAACTATATACGGCTTAAGCATAATGCCGTTGTTTGCTATTGCCTGAGCCACACAGGCCATAAAAAGCGGTGTTACAGTGGTTTTGCCCTGTCCTATTGACGTTTCAACAAGCTCGCTTTCACTTGATGTCCCATCAATAGGAACCGACGGAACACTGCTGTTAAGCTCAAACTCCACCCCGCTGTTAAAAAGCATTTCATCGGCGGTTTTTCTAAGCGCCTCAGCGCCTATTTTTGTGCCTATTTCCGAAAAAAAGCAGTTGCAACTGTTGGCAAAGCCCTGAATTATATTCTGTGTTCCATGAGCTTTATTGTTGAAACAATGTATAACTTTGTTTTCAAATGTTTCCTCGCTTACACAGTCGTAAGAAAAATCATAAACGTCAGGCATGTTTCTTAATGCGGAAACAGCCGTTACTATTTTAAACACCGAACCGGGTGTGTAAAGTCCCTGAGTGCTTCTGTTTAAAAGCGGACTTGTTTCGTCATTTTTAAGGCTGTCCCAGTTTTCCGTAACTGTTTGAGGGTCAAACTGCGGCTTTGATACCATGCACAATATTCTTCCTGTGGAAACTTCTTCCACAACAACAGCCCCTTTATTTGTCTGCATAAGCCTTGTGGCTAAATCCTGAAGGTCTTTATCTATTGTAAGATAAACACTGTCGCCCATAACCTCCGAGCCTGTAAGAAAACTTTTAAGCCTTTGGAAAAGTTCGCTGTCTATGTTCTGCAAAGTAAAGTTCTCACTGGCTTCTATACCGTATTTTCCAGCACCGGTATAACCCACAACCTGACAGGAGGTTTCGGCGCCATTATATTTTCTAACATATTTCCCGTCCTGATACTCGCTTGTGGCAAAAACATACCCGTCTATGTCCTTTATATCGCCGCGCTTTATTGAAGTATCAGCCGACGATATTCTTGGATTATAGGAATTTATAATCATATCCTCGCTGTCAACGGCCACTATTTTAACAATATATCCAACGCATACGGCAAACATAACAATTATCATTGCCGAAACACGCTTCATGCTTTTTCTGCTGCCCTTTGCCGGCTCTTTATCTGTTTTACGGTCTCTCAATTTTGCCCCACCTCGTTTCTTTCGGCAAACTTCTCATAACCGTTAACCCATTGTATAAAACTTATGGCCAATATGCTTACAAGTATTGACGTTCCGCCGTAGCTTACAAAAGGCAATGTAACTCCAGTAAGAGGTATAAGCTTTATTACCCCGCCTATTATAAGGAATGTTTGGAACGACATCATAACCGTAAATCCTGCTGCTATTATTCCGTAATATCTTCTTCGACAAGAGAAGGCAATCATCATTCCTCTTGTGAACAAAAGTGCGAATACTCCTATAAGGCATATGGCAAATATTGCGCCAAATTCCTCGCATATGGCGGCGAATATAAAGTCTTTTGACACAACAGGTATGCTCAGCGGCATCCCCTTTGTAAGACCGCTGCCGAAAAGCCCGCCTGTTCCTATGGCAAAAAGAGATTGGCAAATTTGGTATCCTCCAGAGTCAATATCGGCCCATGGGTTAAGCCACGCCGCAACTCTTATCCTCACATGGCTGAAAAATTTATATGCCACAACCGAACCGGCCGCGAGAGCACCAAAGCCAGACAAAAGAAGTATCTCGTTTGACGTGGCTATATAAAGCATGGCCATGTATGTCATAAAAAATATAAGAGCGCTTCCAAGGTCCCTTTGGAAAACAAGCAGTATAACAAGACAGGCGCTTAAAAATGCCGTTATTAAAAATTTTTTCAGGTCCACCTTTTTTCTGAACACGCTTGCAAGATAAAAAATATATAAAAACTTAACTATCTCCGACGGCTGAAAACTGAAGTTTCCTATGTATATCCAGTTTCTTGAGCCGTACTCCGTTGAGCCCATGGCAAGGGTTGATATTATAAGCATAAAGCTTAAAAGTATATATATATTTTCCAGTTTCTCAAACTTAGGCATAAGTTTTATAAAGGCCGGTATCCAAAAGGCCGCGAAAAACCCGACGCATATCCATATAAGCTGTCTAACGGCAAGGGCGTCGTCAAGGCGAACAAGCATTATAATGCTTACATCAAGAAGAAATATAACGCAGTTCCATATAAGCGGACAGCCGTCCTCATAAACCTTCTCGGTTATAAAGTTTCCCATTATTATAAACGCCAAACCGGCGGCGCCTATTATAAGATGAGGAATAGAGAAAGTTATTGTTTCCCTGTTGTAAGAAAGTATAAGAAACGCCGTTATATGCATAAGAGCCGTAACCGTACGGCCTGTGAATATGCTTCTTCTGTGGCTGTGCCTTGTAAGTCCCGCTTCGTCAAGTATATAGGCAGTTCCGTTATACAAAAACACAATTATATATATTATAAAAAGGTATCTGCTTATTATTATAAGTAAATCAAACATCTTGTCACTTCTATTCTATGCCCCTGAAATAATGTCCCCTTGTGCTTCCCTTGTCCGCCATATGAGCAATAAGCCTTTTTACTGCCGCCGACGGCTTGTCCGGATTTTTAAGCATATCAAAATGGGCTTTTATAATGTTGTCAGTTTCCGCTGCCGTTTCCGTTGTAAACATAAGCCTCAGGCTTTCCGACGGCGTTTCAAGTATCTGGTCAAAAAATTTAAGCAAAAAAAGCGGTTTACCGTTAAGTATTTGGCACACACATTGACGACAGTCCGTAATAATTGGAAAATCCTCGCCTTTTCTGTCTTTAAGAAAGTAACTGTCTTTGCTGAAACGCTTCTTACAGAACATACCGTTCTCCTTTTCTCCGTCATAAGCCCCAATAGGACATTGGTTGGTGGTCATAAGAGGTATGTGCCCATAAATCAAAAGTTCTATATTCTTATCGGCAAAGGAATTAATCTCTTTAATGTTAAGCTCCGGCGAAAGACACAAACTTTCGGCTTTTTGTTCCCTCCAAAAATCAGCGTCGGCCATGTTGTATATGTTTGTACTGTAATCAACAGCAATCTCTTTGCCAAATTTCTTAAACTCAACAAATTGACCGTAAGACCTTACAAGGAATCCGTCAATGCCGTTTTTAACAACTTTTTCTAAGTCGTCATTATATATTTTTCTTGTATATTCTCTGTAAATTCTTGGTATGCCAGCATAAAGCTTTATGCCATTTTCATGGCACCGGCTTAAACAGTAATCCGCGTTTTCTCCCAAACCGCCGCTTAACTCAAAATATATTATATTTATTCCTTTATGAGTAACAGCCGCCTCAAACTGGGACATATTCCTTACATAAACATTTATTTTTTTCTCCTCAGAAAAATCGTTATGTTTGGGTTTAAATCCGACAAAAGTATTATTCTTTCTTTTATATGAATTTATTATTTTTTCCTCCAAGGCCTCAACAGCTTCACGTCTCAGCTTGTTAAGAGAGGATATTCCGATATATACATTATCTGACATTTCCAACTTAATATCGGATATTTTAAAAGACGTGCCGCCGGTCTTTTTAATCTGCTGAATTATTTTATCACGGGAAACCGGCTGATTTTCGGCTCTTGAAACAATATCGCCCTTAACAAAAACACTATTTCCGGCCTCGTCATACAGCTTAAGTGACGATGGTTTTCCATCAACAAAAATCCCTTCGGCGTATATTTCTTTTGTTCTTGTATCCTTTTCAAAAGTTTTCTTAAGCTCGTCCTCAAGAACCTTGTCTCTTGTTCTGTAAACAACATCGTTTTTAGATATATCGCCTTTTATTTGAAGGCTTATAACCTCGCCGGCCTTTGAAGCTTTATTTATGTTGCTTCCGGCGTGAGGCTCTTTACTTGTCCATATTTCTATTCCGTCGCCGGGATGCAATGCCTCTCTTGTTCTAATTGACACCCAGCCGTTTTTGGGATTGTATTTGTCAACAAGGCCAACTTTAAGGCCCCAGCTTTTGGGCCGCTCAACGCTCATCATGCTGCTTCCGGAATGGGTGTTGTAATATCCTTCCGAAAAACCGCCTCTGTTGAAAAGCTGAAGAAGCTTTTTAAAATCCTCCTTGTCGACCTCGTAATTTTCAATATTATCAAAACATTTGTCTATGTATTTTCTGTATATTCCGGTAACTCCCGCCACATATTCCGGACTTTTCATTCTTCCCTCTATTTTAAAAGACGATATTCCGGCCTTTATAAGCTGCGGAAGTATAGTAACTGTTTCTATATCCTTTGTGCTTAAAAGATAGCCTTCTTTTATTTTGTTATAGCCGTTAATTAATGTATAGGGCAGCCTGCATGTTTGGGCGCATTTGCCTCTGTTTCCGCTTCGTCCCCCAAGCATGCTGCTCATAAGGCATTGACCCGAGTAGCATACGCAAAGAGCGCCATGTATAAATGTTTCTATCTCGCCCGAACAATTTTGGGCTATATATTCTATTTCATCTAACGAAAGCTCCCTGCTTAAAATAACCCTTGAGAAGCCGAAATCCATAAGGGCCTGCACCTCGTTAAGGCTGTTTGCCGTAAGCTGAGTGCTGGCGTTTATAGGTATGTCGAACCTTTCCCTAACAGCTTTTGCGGCTCCCAAATCCTGCATTATAAGGGCGTCAACGCCTATCCTTGAAAGAGACGACACATAGCTTAAAAGACTTTTAAGCTCCTCATTTTTATATATGGTGTTTACGGCGGCGTAAACCTTAACATTTCTAAGATGACAATAGTCGCAGACTTGCTCTATCTCGTCAATGTCAAAATTTCCGGCATAGGCTCTTGCACTGAAATTTTTGCCGCCTATGTAAACGGCATCGCAGCCGTTATTAACAGCAGCTCTAACGCTTTCCATGTTTCCGGCCGGAGAAAGCAGCTCCGGCTTTATAACAGAAGACATATAATAAAATCCTCCTTAAAAGTTAAATCCGTTTGTAATAGTTCTGCCCCGTTTGGGAAGGCGCTTTTTTACCGCCTGTTTCAGAAGGAATTTCTTTTTGTTCCTTCATTTTTTTCTCAAATTCTAAAAAACGGCTTTCCATAGATTTAAGGTGGTTTATTTGGGCTATTTTTTTAATATTGTCCTCCTGAAGAGCGCCGAATTTTTTATTAAGCTCGTCATACAATGCCGCCGAATTTTCCAACTCCTTTTTAAGCTCCTCAATCTGGACGTCTTTGTTTTTAATATCCTCATTGGAACTTTCAGCATTTGATTTTTCCTCAGTCAATTTTTCATTGTCGGCCTTAAGACCGTTAACTTGGCCTTTAAGGTTCTCGCTTTCCGTCTTTAGGCTGCTGTTTTCAGTTTCAAGACGGTTTTTCTCCGACCTTAACACACTGTTTTCAATAACAAATCTCTCGTTCTTATCGGATATTTCTTTTTTATCATTCTCAAGACTCTCAGCCTTAAGCCTAAGCTGTAAGTTTTCATCTTTAACTTTTTCCATATTGGCCTTAAGTTCCGAAACCTCTTTTTCAAGCCTTGAATTAACGTTTTCAAGCTCACTCACTTTTTCCTCAACGGCCTTTGTAAGTTCGTCGGCGTCAGCTTTAAGCTTTTTGTTCTGCTTTTTAACAGCCTCATATTCCTCAAGGCTGACCATTTTTTGACCGTCATTTGATACGCTGACGCTTATGCCCTTCATTTTTTTAAGTTCCTCAATTTCCTCAAGAGCCTTAAAATAATCGTCGGCTATGTTTATTGATGTAAGAACCGACACCATAGTAGCACTCAGATTTTTTGAGCTGTCGCTGTTTCTGAGCATAGCGGCCTTTTCCTCAATATAATTGGCAACCCTTGTTATATACTCAACCGATTCATTGCCTGTAAGAGTCATGGTTCTTCCGCAAACTTTTACAGAAACCACATTCTTATACGCCATTAAAAACATTCCTTTCCTAAAATAACAAAAATCATGATATATTTTTTTATTATAGCATAATGGAACGTTTTTAAACAGTATCAATAAAAAATTAAACCAGTTTTTCTTTTATTTTACATAGTATCTTTTTTTCCATTCTTGATACCTGAACTTGAGAGCGGTTAAGCCTTTTGCCTATTTCGCTTTGTGTTCTGTCATCAAAATATCTCATCATTATTATCTGCTTTTCCTCGGCCTCCAACTCGTTAAGGGCGGTTCTTAAAAGCATAAGCTCATCATCACTGCCTTTATCAGCATTAAACCGGTCAATAAGAAAAACATCGTCTGTTGAATTGGGCAAAGTTATTTTTTGGTAAAGAGATTCAACCTCAAGGGAGGATTCAAGAGCCGGCAAAAGCTCGTCCTCGTTTACCTCAAGTTCATCGCACATTTCCCTAACCGTAGGCGCTTTTCCGTTTTTTATATAGTAGGACTGGCTGAAAAGCCTTGCTTTAACGGCCAATGTTTTTGTTTTCCGGCTAACTTTAATTATTCCGTCGTCCCTTAAAAACCTTTTTATCTCGCCTATTATCATAGGCACTGCGTAGGTTGAGAATTTAACCCCAAAATCGGGATTGAACCTGTATATGCTTTTTATAAGGCCCACGGCTCCCGTTTGAAAAAGGTCCTCGCCGTCATAGCCTCTGCCGGTAAATTTTTTAACCACACTCCATATTAACCCGGAATTTTTGCTTATAATCTCGGCTTTCGCCTCATCATCTCCGTTTTGTGCCCTTTTAATAAGCTCGGACATATCGTCCATTAATATCACCTGCCGGACTGCGGGCTTATGGTTTTTGACATAGACACAAGTGTGCCTTTGCCAAACTCAGATTTAACGTCTATCTCGTCCATAAAGCTCTGCATTATTGTAAAGCCAAGGCCGCTCCTTTCCTGCTCCGGTTTAGTTGTAAAAAGCGGCTCCATGGCCATATGTATGTCTTTTATTCCCTTTCCGTCATCTGATATTTTTATGTAAAGTTTATTTTCCTTTATTCCGCACCACAAATGAACAAACCCGTCAGAATCGTCATAAGCGTGTATTATAGAGTTTGTAACGGCCTCGGACACGGCGGTTTTTATTTCAGTTATTTCTGAAACCGCCGGGTCAAGCTGAACGGCAAAGGCCGCCACCGATATTCTGGCAAAAGACTCATTGGCGCTTACGGCCCTAAAGCTTAAAGCCATTTCATTGTCATACATAAAAACGCCTCCTTAAATTAAACAGCCCTTGAGGCTTCCTCTACCGAGTTGTATATTTTTATTATTCTGTAAAGTCCCGAAATCATCATTATCCTTTTAAGATTTTCGCTTAAACAGGCCACCGATGTAATTCCGCCCTTTTGGGTTGTGAATTTATACCGGCCTATAATCATGCCTATTCCAGCGCTGTCCATAAAGTCCACATTCTCAAAATTAAAAACTATGTTTTTAACGCCGCTTTCAGAGGCCTTCTTGTCTATAAGTTTTTTTGTTTCATCAACAAAATGGTGGTCAATCTCACTGTTTATGTTAACAATAAGACTGCTGTTTATAACTTTAAATTCCACGCTCATGTGGTTTAATTCCCCTTTCTGATATAAAAACTTTAGCTTAATAAATTTTTTCTGTTAAAAAGCCTTGTTTCCTTCACAAATCGTGCGTTAAATTAATACAAAAAAAGACAGGCTTTTTGCCTGTCCGTAAAAAATATATGTTATTTTGTAAGTTTCGATATGGCCTTAAAGTGTTCGCTTTCGGCCCCGCCTGTAAGCTCGTAAAGCACAGCCTCGTAGGTTGTAAGCACGGCTCCCTCCTGAACAGCTCTTTTGCAGGCAAACTTTTTGTCGTTGGGCTTTCTTGAGCCAACGCAGTCCTCAACAATAAGCACGTTATACCCCTCGTCTATAAGGTCAAGGGCAGTTTGAAGAACGCATATATGAGCCTCGGCGCCGCATAATATAACATTGCTTTTGCCCATAAGCCTTATGGCTCTGCATATGTCGTCGTCTCCCATAAGGCTGAAGCTTTTTTTGTCAAAAGGCTCAAACTCGCCCAAAGCCTCAGCTATCGGCTCAACAGTGTTTCCAAGTCCCTTTGTGTATTGCTGCGAAACAATTATAGGCACTTCAAGCTCTCTTAAGCCTCTAATAAGTATTGATGATTTTTCTATAAGCTCTTTATTGTTGTTTATGGCCGGTATAAGTTTTTCTTGATAGTCAATTACAAGGGCCAATGTTTCTTCCGGTACTATTTTCATAAAAAATCTCCTTTCACACCTGTTCAAGTCCCTTATTTGCCATTGCTGTTGCGTCGCCTTCTATAACGATTTCGCCTCTTTGGTTAACAATGGTCATTTTAAGGGTAACTATTCTTTTTTCTTTTCTTATATTAATAACTTCGGCGTTTATGGTAACCGTGTCGCCAAACTTTACAGGACGCACAAAACGGCAGCTTTGCCCAAGGAATATGGCGTCCGCACCCGGTATGCACATGCCTATAATTGTTGAGTAAAGGGAGGCCGTAAGCATTCCGTGGGCTATTCTTTCGCCAAAGCGCGACTCTTTGGCATATTCAGCGTTAACATGCAGCGGGTTAAAATCGCAGCACAGTCCGGCAAAAGTGTAAACATCGTGCTCCGTTATTGTTTTTGTGAAGCTGGCCTTTTGGCCTATATAAATCTCGTCAATGCTGTATCCCTTCATGTTAAGGCTTGAGGGATTAAGTCTTTCAGACATAAAAACACCTCCGGTAAGTTATATAAAACAGTATACAACCTAACGAAGGCTTTGTCCATTAACAGTTAAATTTTTACATAAATTTTCTCATATGCTTAAGGGCGCTTTTTTCAAGGCGAGATACCTGTGCCTGGCTTATGCCAACCTCACTGCTTACCTCCATTTGTGTTTTGCCCTCAAAAAACCTAAGGCCCAGTATGTGCTTTTCCCTTTCCGAAAGATGACCCATAGCCTGTGATATGGATATGTTGTCAAGCCACTTCATATCTTTGTTTTTTTCATCACTTATTTGGTCCATAACATAAAGAGTGTCGCCGCCATCGTGAAAAACCGGCTCATAAAGAGACATCGGCTCCTGTATGGCGTCAAGAGCCATAATAATGTCGCTTTTGTCCATGTCAAGCTCCTTGGCTATCTCGTCTATTTTCGGTTCCCTCGACAGGCTGTTTGTAAGCCTTTCCTTAACTTGAAGAGCTTTGTATGCCGTATCCCT
>CAJFUS010000183.1 GCA_904420235.1 Candidatus Neoanaerotignum tabaqchaliae | reverse complement strand
TTATTAATTAACTACAGCTTATGGAGGTAATTTATATGGCCGAAAATATTTTATTCATTAATGCGTGTATAAGAGGTAAAGATGTTTCGAGAACATATAAACTAAGCAGTTTTTTTATTAAGAATTATATTTCTAATAATAAAGATGTAGTTTTAAAAGAAATAGCTCTTGAGGATATTCAGCTTAATCCTTTAAATAAAATTGATATTAATAAAAGAGATGAGTTAGTTAAATCTGATGACAGAGAATCGGATTTAATAAAATTTGCTGATGAGTTTTCAAAAGCTGATACAATTATAATAGCAGCTCCATATTGGGACATGGCATTTCCTTCTGCTTTGAAAATTTATATAGAACATGTATGTGTTTGCGGTATCACATTTAAGTATGAGGCCGATGGAAGGGAAGTTGGACTTTGTAGGGCTAAAAAAGCTTTGTATATTACAACTTCTGGAGGTACTATTACTGAAAATAATTATGGGTATGAATATGTAAATGCTATATTTAAATTTCTTGGAATTGAGAAAACATACTTTTTAAGTGCTGAAAACCTTGATATTGTTGGAAATGATGCTGATAAAATAATGAGTGATGCTGAAAAAGAAGCTGAAATACTTAGTGAGAAATTTTGATTAAAAATAGATTTTTTTATTTTTTAGGTTAATCTTATTGAAGAATTGTATATAAAAATAAAAAGGCATACGATAACAAAGTATGAGTTGTTTACTTTATTTGTATGCCTTTTAGTTTATTTTTTAAATTGCTGCTTATAATTTTTTACCGCATTTAGGACAGTATTCAAATCCATCATTTACCTCACTTCCGCAATATGGACATGTTCCAATTGAACTAAAGGTTTTGTCAATAAGTGTAAGGTCATCATCTGTTATTGTTACGTTTTCTCCTCTTGAAATTGCATCGCCAACTGATTTCTCAAGTCCATAGAGTGCCCCGCAGCAGCTTGTGTGAACAAAATATTGTTTCCCCCATTTGAAAACAGGAATAAAAAATATACTTAAACAGTTTGCCGTCATTATAATTTCATAATTACATATATTAGAACAGTTTTTGCATATACTGCTAAATTTATAAGGTATAATCTTTTTAATTGGCATTATTGCGAAGAAAAAGAACATATTTATTCCTCCATTTATTTGATATATTAAATAAATTAGCACATAAATTAATTTTTCTCAATATGTTGTTTAAAAAATTAAAGGTTTAATTTTTAAGATAATAAAAAATAAAGTTTTAACTTGTATGTAAATTACATTTGTTTGTTTATATTGGTGTAATTAGGCCTTTAATACTTATTTTTTTTATGTATTTTTTTTATATTAATCAGAAATAAAGATTTTACATATTTTGTCTTAAGTGGTAAAATAATACCATTAATCAGCAGAGCAAGTTAAGTTTAAACGTTGTTATGAAGCTTGTGAGTTTGAATTTTTACTACTCAAAACAACTATATTAATTTCAATGAAGCTATAGCTATAAAAAGGGGAAAAAAGTATGAGTATTAAGCGTCTTTATGTAGAAAAGAAGGAAGGCTGTGACATTGAGGCTGTAAGTTTGTTTAATGATATTAAAACTAATCTTAATGTATACGGACTTAATAAAATTAGGGTTCTTGTAAGATATGATGTTGAAGGAATATCTGATGAGGACTTTGAAACGGCTAAAACTACTATCTTTTCTGAGCCTCCTGTTGATATGATTTATGAGGAAAGCTATGATTTTGGTATGAATAGAGTGTTTGCTGTAGAGTACCTTCCTGGACAGTATGACCAAAGAGCAGACTCTGCTATGCAGTGCGTTCAAATAATATCACAGAAAGAGCAGCCAACAATTGCTTTGGCTAAAGTTTTTGTGCTTGAAGGCGATATTTCTGATGAGGACTTTGACAAAATTAAAGAGTATTGCATAAATCCTGTCGACTCAAGGGAGGCATCTCTTGAAAAACCGGAAACACTTTCCATGGTTATGGCTTATCCTGACGATGTTAAAAGTATAGACGGCTTTATTGAAATGGACGAAAGAGAAATAGCCGACTTAAGACGCAGTTTAGAGACAGCCATGAGCCTTGATGATATGCTTTTTTGCCAAGAGTATTTTAAAAATGTAGAAAAGCGTAATCCTACAATGACTGAAATAAGAGTTATTGACACATATTGGTCGGACCATTGCAGACATACAACATTCCAAACTAAGATAGAAAATGTTAAGATAGACGATGGCTTATATGCTGCTCCAATTAAAGAAGCCTATGGCACATATCTTTCCGAGAGGGAGGAATTATATAAGGGACGTACTGATAAAGACCAATGCCTTATGGATATAGCTGTTATAGGAATGAAGGCTCTTAAGAAAAAAGGTATTCTTAACAACATGGACGAAAGTGATGAGATAAATGCCTGCTCTATAGTTGTGCCTGTTGATGTTGATGGAAAAGAAGAAGAATGGCTTGTTATGTTCAAAAATGAGACTCACAATCACCCAACAGAGATAGAGCCATTTGGTGGTGCCGCTACATGTCTTGGAGGCGCTATAAGAGACCCGCTTTCTGGAAGGTCATATGTTTATCAGGCAATGCGCGTTACAGGGGCTGCTGACCCAAGAACGAGCGTTAAAGACACAATAAAAGGCAAGCTGCCTCAAAGAAAAATTGTTACAGAAGCCGCCAGAGGATATAGTTCTTATGGAAACCAAATAGGCCTTTCAACAGGTCAGGTTGTGGAAATATATGATCCGGATTATGTAGCAAAAAGAATGGAGATAGGCGCTGTTATAGCTGCTGCTAAAAAAGAGAATGTTGTAAGAAAAACTCCTGAACCTGGCGATGTTATAATTCTTGCAGGAGGAAGAACAGGACGCGACGGCTGCGGAGGAGCTACAGGCTCTTCAAAAGAACATACTGTAGAATCAATTCACACATGCGGAGCTGAGGTTCAAAAAGGTAATCCGCCTACTGAAAGAAAACTTCAAAGGCTTTTCAGGAATCCGGAAGTAAGCAAAATGATTAAACGCTGCAATGACTTTGGAGCCGGTGGAGTATCAGTTGCTATTGGAGAACTTGCCGACGGTCTTAATGTAAATCTTGACCTTGTTCCTAAAAAATATGAGGGCCTTGATGGAACTGAATTGGCCATATCCGAATCTCAGGAAAGAATGGCTGTGGTTGTATCGGCAGCTGACAAGGACAGATTTATAGCATTTGCTCAAGAAGAAAACTTGGAAGCTACACCTGTTGCTGTTGTTACTGATGACAGACGACTTGTGCTTAATTGGAGAGGCAAACCGGTTGTTAATATATCAAGAGATTTTCTTGATACAAATGGTGTTAAGCAAAAAACAGACGTACATGTAGTAATGCCTGAAGGTGAAAGCTATTTTGAGAAAACCTGTGTTGACAGAAAGTTAATTGAAAATGATTTTGAAAAAGCATGGCTTACAAATCTCTCAAGGCTTAATGTGGCAAGTCAAAAAGGACTTGTTGAGAGGTTCGACTCAACTATTGGTGCTTCAACTGTGCTTATGCCATTTGGAGGAATTCGACAGCTTACTCCAGCCGAGGCCATGGCAGCTAAAATACCGCTTTTAAAGGGTGAGACAAACACAGCCACTATTATGTCATATGGATTTAATCCTGAGATATCAAAGTGGTCACCATTCCATGGAGCTATTTACGCTGTTGTTGAGTCGCTGGCAAGAATAGTTGCCTGTGGCGGCGACGCTTCCAATGTAAAGCTTACGTTCCAAGAGTATTTTGAAAAGCTTGGAAATGACCCTGTTAAGTGGGGTAAGCCTTTCGCGGCCCTTATAGGTGGATTTAAAGCTCAAATGGAGCTTGGCGTGGCAGCTATTGGAGGCAAAGACAGCATGTCGGGAACATTTATGGATATACATGTTCCTCCAACACTTGTGTCATTTGCCGTTGATGTAGCCAATGTGGAAAATATAATATCTCCAGAGTTTAAAGCGCCTGGCAATACTGTTGTTTATATTCCAATAAAAAGAGATAAGTACTATCTTCCGGATTTTGATTATCTTAAAAAAGTGTTTGCTTTTGTAAAAGGGCTCATTGAAAAGGGTATATGTGTTTCAGCCTCCACAATAAAAGGCGGCGGCATAGCCGAGGTAATAAGCAAAATGTCATTTGGAAATAACATTGGTTTTGAGTTTGACAATGAAATGGATGCCGAGAAGCTGTTTGTGCCGGACTATGGCTCATTTATACTGGAGCTTTCAAACACAAAGGTTATAGACTTTATGGGACTTGACGCCATAATAGTTGGAGAAACTACTGAAGAACCGTCTGTATTGTTTAATGACAACGAGATAACAATTTCTGATATGCTTAAAGCTTGGCAGCAGCCGCTTGAGGGAGTTTATCCTACAAACGCCGCATTAAAGAATTACGGAAAAGCCGAAGTAAGGCTCTATGAAAACAGGAAATTTATAAGACCCGAGATAAAAATTGCTAAACCTAAAGTATTTATACCAGTTTTCCCAGGTACAAACTGCGAGTATGATTCCGCAAGGGCCTTTGAGAAAGCCGGTGCTGAGGTTAAAACACAGGTTATAGCAAACATGACGGTTCCAATGCTTGAGGCTTCTATTGAAAAAATGGTATCAGAAATCAAAAAATCACAAATAATAATGATACCGGGCGGTTTTAGCGCCGGAGATGAGCCTGACGGTTCCGGAAAGTTTATAGCAGCTGTTTTCAGAAATCCGGCTGTAAAAGAGGCTGTTATGGAGCTTCTTAAAAACCGCGACGGACTTATGCTTGGTATATGCAACGGATTCCAAGCACTTATTAAACTTGGTCTTGTGCCTTATGGAGAAATAAGAGACCTTGATTGTGACAGTCCTACATTAACATTTAATTCAATAGGAAGGCACGTTTCGTGCCTTGTAGACACAAAGATAGTGTCAACTCTTTCACCATGGCTGTGGGGAACAAATACGGGAGAGGTTTACACAATTCCTGTATCCCATGGAGAGGGAAGGTTTGTGGCACCTAAAGAAAAAATTGATGAGCTTGCGGCAAATGGACAGATTGCCACTCAGTATGTAGACAATAATGGAAACGCAACATATGATATACGGTTCAATCCAAATGGCTCAATGATGGCCATAGAGGGCATTACAAGTCCGGACGGACGTGTATTTGGAAAAATGGGTCATTCCGAGCGTATTGGAGACGGGCTTTATAAAAACGCTGTAGGTATACATGACCAGAGAATATTTGAATCTGGAGTTGATTATTTCAGATAAAATCATTGGGAGGCTGAGAGTATGAAAATTCTTACATTGGTTTTAAGCTGTGTTTCATTAGCTATTTCGGCCACACTTTTGGCATTTTCAATAGTAAGTATAGCCAAAGGCAATAATTAAATAGTTTTTTGAATAATAGCGTTTGTATGGTTAAAAATAATCCTACAGCATAATTTATTAGGGAGGATTAATGATTATGGTAAAAGTTGGTATAAATGGTTTTGGACGTATTGGAAGGCTTGTTTTAAGAGCGTCTGTTGAAAGAGACGACATGGAAGTTGTCGCTATTAACGACCCTTTTATTAACCTTGATTACATGGTATATATGCTTAAATACGATTCAATTCACGGTATTTTTAAAGGCGACGTTAAGGCGGAAAACGGTAAACTTGTTGTAAACGGCAAGCATATAACCGTATTTGATTTAACGGACCCTTCGCAGATTAATTGGGCTTCTGCCGGAGCCGAATATATTGTTGAGTCTACAGGAGCTTTTACAACAACAGAAAAGGCCTCTGCTCACTTTAAAGGCGGAGCTAAAAAGGTTGTTATATCAGCCCCGTCATCAGATGCGCCTATGTTTGTAATGGGTGTTAATCAGGATAAATACACAAGTGACATGAATGTTGTTTCAAACGCTTCATGCACTACAAACTGCCTTGCTCCTTTGGCTAAAGTCATAAATGACAATTTTGGTATAATAGAGGGCCTTATGACAACAGTTCATTCTACAACGGCCACACAAAAAACCGTTGACGGACCTTCAAAAAAGGACTGGAGAGGCGGAAGAGCCGCTGCCGGAAATATAATTCCTTCATCAACAGGCGCCGCCAAAGCCGTAGGCAAGGTAATACCAGAACTTTCGGGAAAGCTTACGGGAATGTCATTCAGGGTTCCAACTCTTGATGTTTCTGTTGTTGACCTTACATGCAGACTTGAAAAGCCTGCGTCTTATGAGGATATAAAGGCTGCTGTTAAACGTGCCTCCGAAGGTGAAATGAAAGGCATACTTGGCTATACTGAAGATGCCGTTGTTTCGAGCGATTTTATAACAGACCCAAGAACGTCAATATTTGACGCCGAGGCGGGAATATCCCTTAATGACAACTTTGTTAAGCTTGTATCTTGGTATGATAATGAGTGGGGATACTCAAACAAGGTTCTTGACCTTATAAGCCATATGGCATGTGTTGACGGAAGATAAAAGAATAAAGGCAGGTATCCCAAAAAAAGTGCAACGGATACCTGTTTTTTATTGTTTTTTATAGACTTTTGGAATAAATTGTTTTAAAATATCAGTATTAAATTTAAATACAGATAGGGGTTTTTAAATTGGAAAAAATAAATGATGTTATTGTAACGGGACATAAAAATCCCGACACCGACTCAATTTGTTCAGCAATAGCTTATGCTAATCTTAAAAACATACTTAACGGCGGCGGATACAGGGCCATGCGCGCAGGAGCTGTTAATAAAGAAACAGAATATGTTTTAAAGAGATTTGGTTTTGAGGCTCCAGAGCTTGTTGAAGATGTAAGAACAAGGGTTTGCGATATAGAGCTTAAAAAAGTATCCGGCATAAGCGGTGAACTTTCTATTAAAGAGGCCTATCTTAAAATGAAAAGAGAGGAAGCTGTTACTCTTGCCATAACGAACAATGAGGGATATTTGGAGGGAATTATATCCATAGGCGATATAGCTGCCTCGGATATGGACGTTTATGACAACGCCATAGTTTCAAAGGCCAACACATCTTTCAAAAATATTGTTGATACTCTTGACGGAAAAGTTCTTGCAGGCGATGTAAGCGGCAATTTCAGTTCTGGAAAAGTATTTATAGGCGCCAATACTCCGGATATGATGGACGACTACCTTTCTGAGGGAGACCTTGTTATTCTTGGAAACAGATTTGAATCGCAGTATTTCGCAATTGAAAAAGGCGTAAGGTGTATAGTTCTTGGTTCAAACAGCACTGTTTCTCCAATTATAAAAAGAAGAGCAGAGGAAAAAGGCTGTATAATAATATCCGCTCCATATGATACTTTTACAATAGCAAGACTTATAGACCAAAGTATGCCTGTTAAATACTTTATGTCTACAAACGACCTTCTCACATTCAGCATTGACGATTTTACAAACGATGTAAAAGAAACAATGGCTAAGAACAGACATAGATATTTCCCTGTAATTGATGAGAATGGTAAGTATATAGGTCAAATATCAAAAAGGTCTTTCCTTGATATGGACAAGAAGAAAATAATACTTGTTGACCATAACGAGAGAAATCAGGCTGTAAATGGAATTGAGTATGCCGAGATACTTGAGATTATAGACCATCACCGCCTTGGAAACATAGAGACAATAAATCCTGTATTTTTCAGAAATCAGCCTCTTGGCTGCACAGGCACTATAATATTTAAAATGTATAACGAAAACGGAGTTAAGATTGAGCCGAATATAGCCGGACTTCTTTGCTCTGCCATAATTTCCGATACTCTTATGTTCCGTTCGCCAACATGCACACCTGACGATAAGGAGGCAGCAGAAAAGCTTGCCGAGATTGCCGGAATTGATATTCCGTCATACGCCGAGGATATGTTTACGGCCGCAAGCGACCTTGCCTCAAAAACTCCAGAGGAAATATTCTATTCCGATTTTAAAAAGTTTAACGCTGCCGGAATTGATTTTGGCGTAGGCCAGATTACATCTATGAACGGAAACGACCTTGCCAGCGTTAAGCCAGCTATAAGCAAATATATGGAGGAGCTTCTTGAAAAAGGCGGCATAGATATGCTTGTATTTATGCTTACGAACATAATAGACGAGTCTACAACACTTCTATTTAAAGGAACAAGGGCTCTTGAGTTTATACAGGCAGCAACAAACGCAGTAAGCGAGGACGGAGAGACTGTTTTCGTTCCAGGAATGGTATCAAGGAAAAAACAGCTTATACCACAGCTTCTTGCGGCAATGCAGAAATAAACAAATTTTAAAACAGACATAAAAACAGCGGATATCTCTATATTATTTATTAAAGTAGAGGGGCCGCTGTTTTTGATTGATTTTTTTAATGGATAAGTTTAAAAAAATTAATTACAAAAAACCTCAACTGTGGTATTATAGTTATTATTAAAATTTTTGAGGCTTAATGTTAGTGAATAATTTGGAGATTTGATATGAAAAAATTTTTGTCTGAAAATATAAAAAATATGCCCAGTTCTGGAATAAGAAAGTTCTTTGATGTTGCCAACACAATGGAGGGAGTTATTTCTTTGGGTGTTGGCGAGCCGGATTTTGAAACGCCTTGGCACGTTAGGGAGGCCGCCATATCCTCTCTTGAAAAAGGATATACTTCATATTCGTCTAATACGGGAATGATAGAGCTTAGAAAAGCTATCGCGTCGTATCTTGACGAAAAATATTCCATAAGCTATGACCCTGAACATCAGATACTTGTTACAATAGGGGCTAGCGAGGGAATTGACATTTCATTAAGAGCCATAATAAATCCAGGGGACGAAGTGCTTGTTGTTGAGCCGTCTTATGTGTCATATAAGCCTTGTGTGTCTATGTGCGGAGGGGTTCCCATTCCTGTTGTTACATATGAGGAAAATAATTTTAAGGTAACTCCTGATGAGATATTAAATAAAATAACACCAAAAACAAAGGCAATAATTTTGCCATATCCCAATAATCCAACGGGAGGCATAATGGAGATAGATGATTTAGCGGCTATATCGAAGGTTATTATAGAAAATGACCTGCTTGTTATAAGCGATGAAATTTATTCGGAGCTTACATATGGAAGTCAGCATGTATCAATAGCCTCGCTTCCGGGAATGTACGAGCGCACCATTGTGCTTAATGGTTTCTCAAAGGCTTTTGCTATGACCGGCTGGAGACTTGGTTATGCCTGCGGTCCTGAGGAGCTCATATTTAATATGAATAAAATTCATCAGTATATAGCTATGTGTGCCCCTACACCAAGCCAGTTTGCCGGAATAGAGGCTTTAACAAGCGAGGAACGGGAAAATGACATAGCTGTTATGCGTGAGGCTTATGATGAAAGACGCATGGTAATGGTTAATGGTTTTAGACAAATGGGTCTTAGCTGTTTTGAGCCCAAAGGTGCTTTTTATGTTTTCCCCTGCATAAAGAAAACGGGAATGACAAGTGATGAGTTTTGTGAAAAGCTGCTTTTTGATGAAAAGGTTGCTGTTGTTCCGGGGACGGCTTTTGGTGAGTGCGGAGAGGGTTTTATAAGGTGTTCATATGCCTATTCAATAGAAAATATTGAGCGCGCCCTTTATAGAATTTGGACATTCGTTCAAAAAAATACAGAGGTTAAATAAAATGGAAACTTTTATTTTAAGTGAAAAGTCTGTTTCAGGTCATATAACGTATGTATGCGGAATATGCGATGATGGTTTTGCCGGAGAGTGTGAGAGTTTATATAAAAAGGCCATTTTAAACATGGATTTCAGCGGCATGAGCAGCGACTATTTGATAGACATAAAGTTGTATAAAGCCATAAGTGAAATTACGCCAAGCCATGTTTTTGCCCTTGGCATAGGTGTAGTAGTAAAAAACGCTGTGGCAGAGGGCGGAGGAATAATAGGAAATCCTTTGTTTGACGGTGAGTCTGCCGATAATGGAATGGATTATATAAATAACGGTTTGTGGTGTATAGCTTTCAGCGGAAGGTTTGGTGTTGTTGTTAAGAGTGATAAAAATAAGGCCGAGAATATATTTGAAAGTATAAAAAAATTTAATGATAAGGATATACAAATTGCCGTTGAAAGCAGTGTTAGCTATCTGTGCAAAAATTCTGATATGTTTATCGTGCTCTCCGATGGCTCGGGGAAAAATGCGTATCCATTTGCGGCGTGTTATGATGGAAAAAATTTAAAAAAACTAAATTTTGATAGTGATAGTTTTTAGGATTTTAGAGGAAGTGCTTTAAATGAGTATCATATACAAAAAAGCAGGAATTAATGATATTGACATGCTTGTTAAAACAAGAATAGAAATTCTGCGTGCCATAAACAAACTCATCAATTACGAGGATATGACG